>NZ_DEXB01000040.1:0-56426 GCF_002366485.1 Hyphomonas sp. UBA3195 | reverse complement strand
TTGATCGTTACTGTATCACGCCGGTTGCCAATAGGCGCGCGCCCGATATTTTCCTTACTGAATCGTAAAGCATCTTATTGATCCCCGAATTCAGGGTTGTTAGCCTTGAGGATCAAAAGTAAGGGCGTTGCGTACCCGGCGTCTGAGTGGCAAAGGGTATAAACAGAGAGCGGCCCACGCTCCAAAGCTCAGGGGAGAGGTCGGGCGTCTCTACGCCTTTCGGCTTCCACTAGACTACCAGGCCAATTGTGTGTGTGGCCATGGCATTGAAACCGGGACGTCCTCATGAGCAGGGCGCCTGACTGTCGATTTTTACGCGCAATACCTGCGCGACCGTTTGGAGAGTGAGAGGCAAACCTCATGAAGAAACTTCTGTCACCAGCTCGCGGCGTTCTCGCCGCTGCGCTGATTGCGGGCTTGGCCATGCCGGCCCAGGCCCAATTGCGCGAAGCGCTCAATACCGGCGAGCAGGCCACCCGGCGCGCCGAGCAAGTTCAGGATCAGATCAACCAGCTGGACGATGAGCGTACGGACATGGTGCGTGAATACCGCTCCCTGCTTCAGCGCCGTGACGCTGCTGACCTGTACGCCAAGCAACAGGCGCTCGTTGTAAAAAGCCAGGAAGAAGAGATCGAATCTCTGACCGAACAACTTGGTTCGATCGACGACATCACCGCCCAGACGGTTCCGATGCTTCTCGAAATGATCGAAAACCTGAAGGCATTCGTCGCTGCTGACCTCCCATTCAAGCAGGAAGAACGCACGACGCGCCTTGAGGGCCTCGACGCCGTCATGGAAACGCCGAACGTCACGCCAGCTGAACAGTATCGCCTGATCATGGATGCCTATCAGGCGGAAATGGAATACGGCCGCACGATCAGCACCTGGCAGGAAGAGATCACGCTGGACGGTAACCCGACCACGGTGGACATGTTCCTGTATGGGCGCGTTGCGCTCGTTTATGCTGCGCCAAACGGCGACGCTGCTCGGTACAACCGCACGACCGGTGAGTGGGAAGAGATCAAGGGCGGTTATGCTGCCGATATCGACAAGGCGATCCGCGTTGCACAGGCAAAAGCCCAGCAAGACGTTCTGTTCGCCCCGGTTCAGAAGTTCTCCGTCGAGTAGTCGGCAGGCACCAGAGAATTAAGAGGTAATATAATGTTGAAGTTCAATTCCTCGCTGAAGGCTCTCGGTGCAGCTACGCTGCTCGGCCTCGGCTCAATCGCGGTGTCCGCTCCGGCCTCCGCTCAATCACTCCAGGATGTTCTTGCCAAAGTCCGTCAGGACTCCAGCCAGATGTCTGCTGAAGACCAGCAGCGCCTGCGGGAATTCCAGGCTGATACTGCAGCTCAATCCCAGAAGATGGCGGACGCCCGTGGCGCTCTTGCGGCTGCAGAATCTCGCGGCCGCGCTCTGAGCGCTCAGTTTGATGCCAACGAGGCAACGCTTGCTGACCTCGAAGCTCAGGTTTCTGAGCAGGCAGGTGACTTCCAGGAACTGCTTGGTCAGTTCCGGTCCGCAGCTGGCGAAACCATGCCGGAAATTGCGAACTCCTTCGCCAACTTCGATTATCAGGGCCGCGTTGAGGGCATCGCTGAAATCGCTGAGGCTCGTACGCTTCCGAACCGCGCGCAACTTGAGCGTCTTCCGGAAGCCATGATCCAGGAAATGGTTGCTCAGTCCGAAGTAAAGTCGTTCACCGCAATGGTTGATGGCATTGGCCCGGACGCGTCGAACGCAGAAGCTGAAGTGATGCGCGTTGGCGTCTTCACCGCGGCGACCGTAGACGGCACAAAATTTGTTGAAGTGAAGAAAAAGGACAATGGAGACACGTTCCTCCAGGCGTTCAAAAAGCAGCCTTCCGGTGCTTTCGCATCTTCGATGAACAGCCTTGTCAAAGCGGGCCCGGACCAAATCGTTCGTGCGCCGGTTGACCCATCCAAGGGTAACTTGTTCGGCATTCTGGGCGACCTGCCAGAATTCGGCGATCGCCTGAAGCAGGGTGGCCCTGTTGGTGCTGTTATCATGGCGCTTCTGGCTGTTGGCCTGCTGCTCGGTCTCTACAAGATGTTCACGCTCTTCACGATGGGCGGAGCCATGCGCAAGACGGCGAAAACCCGTCAGGCTGGCGACGGCAACCCACTGGCTCGCGTGTTCGAAGCTTATGAGCAAAACAAGCAGAACGACATCGAGACGCTGGAACTCAAACTGGACGAACAGATCCTGCGCGAGAGCCCACGCATCGAGCGTTTCAACGACATCATCAAAGTGCTTGCTGCTGTTGCACCTCTGCTCGGTCTTCTCGGTACCGTTATCGGTATGATCATCACCTTTACGTCGATCACAATCTACGGTGCCGGCGATCCGAAGCTGATGGCTGGTGGTATCTCCGTTGCCCTTATGACGACCGTGTTCGGTCTCGTGGCGGCTATCCCGCTTCTTCTGGTCCATGCAGTTGTGTCCGCAATGGCACGCGGCAACCAGCAGATGCTTGACGAGCAGGCTGCTGGTCTGGTCGCCGAGAAAGCGGAATCCACGCGCGGGGCGATGGCGTAAGCCATCCCCCTCGTTCACCCGAGGAGTAACCCGATATGGGTTTTGCAGATTTACAGGCTTTCCTCGATCGTGGCGGTCCAGTGTTGCTGGTCATTATGCTTGCAACATTCTTCATGTGGGGCCTGATTTTGGAACGCGTGTTCTATTTCAGGTTCGCACATAAGCAGGTAGCCGCCGATGCGATTGCGGAGTGGCGTTCGCGCTCCGACCGGAAATCCACACTCGCGCACTGGGTAAAAGACAAGCTGGTATCAGAAGTCCGCATGAAAGCGGAACAGAATGTCCAGCTGACCAAGGCAATGGTGGCGCTTGCGCCACTGCTCGGCCTGCTGGGCACCGTGACCGGAATGGTTGCTGTGTTCGACATCATGGCGATCACCAGCGGTGCAGACGCAAAGGCCATGTCGGCCGGTGTGTCTCGTGCAACGATCCCCACGATGGCAGGTATGGTCGCCTCGCTCTCAGGCATTCTATTCACGTCCGGTATGGACCGCCGCGTTAACCGCTCGGTCCAGCAGGTCGAAGATGCGATGGAGATTAGCTGATGCGAGGACGTACACACAGAGCACCGGAAGAGGCGAATGTTGACCTCACGCCCATGTTGGACGTGGTCTTCATCCTGCTGATCTTCTTCATCGTGACCTCGACTTTTGCCCAGGAAGAGACGATCGGCCTTGAGCCTCCGCCTCCGCCTTCGCCAGATCAGCAGGACCAGCCGCAAGTTCCGGCTATCCTGATTTATATCGACGAGTCGAACCTGATCACGGTCAATGGCCGCGTCACTGACATCGGATCTGTTCGTGCCAATATTGAGCGCGTGCGGGCCGAGAACCCGGAAAGCCAGGTTGTGATCCAGGCTCATCCGAAGTCGAGAAACGGGGTAATCGTCCTTATCCGGGACGCCGCCTATAACGCTGGCTACACGACAGGGGTGAACCTTGTCCTGTCGCAGACAGAGTAGAGGAGCACCGCATGGCACGCAGAAAACGTCAATCGATGGCCGGCGGTGGAGGAGCTGAGGATGATGTAAACCTCACTCCAATGCTGGATGTGGTCTTCATCCTGCTGATCTTCTTCATTGTTACGGCTCAGTTCATCAAGGAACCCGGCGTCGATATCGTCCGGCCCGAAGTGGACAACAAGGCAATCGCCAAGCCGCTTGCGATCTTGGTTGCGATCAATGCTGAAAGCCAGATCTACATCGACAAGAAGGAAGTCTCGCCAGATGAGGTGTCCTTTACGCTGAAACAGATGCGTGAAGACAATCCTCGTGGTAAGATTGTCATTCAAGCCGATGTAGCTTCAGAAGCTGAAGTGCTCGTCGATCTGATGGAGACCATCAACAAGCTTGATGGTTCGACCGTGATCGACGTGTCGGCGTCGAGAGAATAGGAGACATTCACATGCTAAATAATCCTTTTCTTCGCCTCTTGATTGCACTCGGTATCGCTATTCCGATCGTGTACGCACTCTTCATGATGATGAGTTATCTCATCAGCGTGAAAGAAGTGAAACTTGATCAGAGCGAACAGCGGGTCCTGTCGGCGATTACGCCACAACAGCAGGATGCCGATGTCCGGGTGCGTCAGCGCTCGAAGCCGAAGCGGATCGATTCCGCCCAGAAGCCGCCTCCACCGCCGAAAGTTTCGGCAACCAAGTCTCAGATCAATCTGCCAACGCCCCGTATTGAGGGTGCTGCGCCGACGGATCTGAACCTTGGCCGGATGAACTCTCTGGCAATCGACCCGGTCGCAATTTCTGACCGGGATGCCCAGCCAATCCGTCCGCCAGCCCCGTCTTATCCGCAACGTGCGGCAGAGCGTGGCACGGAAGGCAGCTGTGATGTTCGCTTCGATGTGGATACACGCGGTCGTCCGTACAACATCTCTGCCACTTGCACAGATAGTGTTTTCAAGCGGGAAGCAGAACGGGCTGTCAGCAAGGTTGAATTTGCTCCGAAGATCATTCGCGGTAAAGCGGCCGAGCGTCGCAATGTGGTATATCCATTGGAGTTCAAACTGGCCGACTAAGGCCTGTTCGACGACGAAATTTGAAAAGGGCGCTCCAGGGAGCGCCCTTTTTTGATTCCGGATTGTGTCTCCAAAAAGCTTTTGCTTGCCGCTAGGGAGTAGTAATGATATAAAGTAACAAAAACAGAGGAAGTGAAATGTCAGCCAGTTTGAATTCGAGCACGGGAACCGCGCTATCCTTCGGTGAAGAATGGCGCTCACGGTTTCCAATCCAATCCGACCCCGGTCGGTTTCTCATGGCCTCCATTCCTGCCGCTGCTGTCACAATTGGCTTGTTCGCAATCATGAACCATTTGATCCATGTGGACGAAGTGAGACTGGCAACGCCATCGGAGCGCATTTGGGACAAGATCGTATTCGACGCGGACCCGATGGAAGATCCGGTGAGACCAGATCGTCTCGTATTCGAGCCTATTGAGGTCAAAACACCTCCCCCTCCACCGAGAGTGACAATGTCACCTTCAGGCGTGGGTATGCCGCCCATCGTGAATGTTGGCGGCGTGCCGACGCGCACACCCATCGGGTCCCTTGGTCCCATCATTACAACAGCAAGCCCCGTTGGAGACCGAACCCCTGTGCCCGTCCGGCCTCCATTGCCAGCGTATCCGAGCGCGATGGCCAAACGAAACGTGGAAGGTGATTGCGTCGTTCGCTTCAATCTGACGGCTCGAGGTCTGCCCTTTGATGTTACCGCTGAATGCACGCCCTCAGGTTTCGAATCGGAGGCCCGTCGGTCCGTCTCCAGGGCAGAGTTCCTCCCACAAATTATTGACGGACAAGCACAGGAATCGCGCGGTCTGACCTACCCGCTCGAATTCCGCCTTAATGAGGAGTGATAATCATTAAAACCCTGTAGTACATCGTTGACGCACCGTGTCGCTTGCACCCATATTCGGCACGAAACGTAACAGATTTACACTCGGACGACGCGCGAGCATAAAAAGCCTTATAAAGCGCGCGGAAGTCCTTGATCCGACCGGTCAATTCCGGTTGAAAGAGCTGAACCCCGCGGTCCCTGCGGACAGGAGAGGAATTATGGGATTTAAAGCTACCCTGAAAGGTGCCGTTCTTGCCGGCATGATGGCAGCATTTGGTGCCGGCGCCGCTATGGCGCAGGCGGCTTGTGAAGAGACTCAGTTTTCATCTAAGACCGGGGAAACCTATCTGAAGGCCGAACAGGCCGCGATGACGAACAAGGACTTCAATGCCGCGGCACAGGCTCTCGGCCAGCTGAAGGCGATGGAGCTCAATTGCTACGAGGAAGGCGCAGTTCTCAAACTGTCCGCCTATATCAACATCGAACGCGGAGATCGTCAGGGCGCCATTCGCGACCTGATGTCGGCGCTCGACAAGGGCTACATCCCGGCGAAAGACGCCGCGCAAACCTATTACAATATTGCCCAGATCTACCTGCAGGATGAGAACGTCGAGAAGTCGCTCGAATACATGCAGAAGTGGCAACAGGCTGGCGGCAAGCCAGACCGTCAGCAGAAGTGGCAGCTTGCTGTCCTCTACCAGCGCGTCGATGATTTCCGCACGGCCATCAAATGGACCGAAGAAGTCAAGCGTGATGACGGCAATAACTACAAGCAGGAAGTCTATGACCTGCTGATCTATCTCTACAACGCGGTAGACGACAAAGCGAAGCTCGCGGCGGTTCTGGAAGAAGTTCTGGTTCGCAACCCGACAGAACGGAAGTATTGGGACGCGATTGCCGGCAACTATTTTGCGGCCGATGAAGAGCGTAAAGCCTTTGAAGTGCAGAAAGCCATGTATCTGGCGGGCCTGCTGACAAAGGAAGACGAGATCATGCGGGTTGTGAACTTTTACAACCGCTTCAACGCGCCTTACCACGCCGCTCAAATTCTTGAGAAAGAAATGAATGCTGGCCGAGTGACGAAGTCTCTCAAAAACCTCGAATTGCTTGCGAACCTTTATCAGGTTGCTCGTGAGCACGAAAAGGCGATCCCGGTCATCCGCCAGGCAGCTGATGCTGGTGGTGGCGGTGCCATGCTCGAACGTCTCGGCCGGTCTTATGCTGACCTCCAGAAATGGGAAGAGACCGAAGACGCGCTCCAGCAAGCACTCAAAATGGGTGGCCTCAAGGATCGTGCGACGGCCTATGTGATGATCGGCCAGTCTCGTTATGAGCGGGAGGATCGGTCCGGTGCACGTGAAGCGTTTCGCCAGGCAGGTAACCGCGCAGGTCGCAGCTGGCTGCAGTTCATGGACTCTGAAGAAGCCACCGCTGATGCGCTGGTCTGTTTTGAAGTCCAGTCGGCTTATCTCAATGTCGAGAACGAAGCGAAGATTTGTAAGCGTCTCGCGGTTCTCGGTGAAGAGAATGTCCCGGAAAACTGCAAGACGGTGCCCGAGCGCCTTACGGCAGCTCAGGAAAAGTTCAACAACACACCGGAGTGCCGCGCACAGCGTTCTTAGGTGTTCGTTTGAGCCCAACGAAGAACCCCAGCCATCGCGCTGGGGTTTTTTGATTCAGGAATACGCGCTCAGTACGTCATCTACGGCGCGCTCAAGATCCTTGAGGGTGGCGACATGGCTCATGGTCGAGCAGTAGGGCCTGTAGCGCGGAATTTCACTATCCCCTGTGCCCCACGCAGCCAGCGGCTCTGGATTTAGCCAGATGGTGCGCTTGGCGCGCGAGGCGAAGCCTCGGAACAGATCTGTTCGTGGATCGTCATAGTTCGAACGGCCGTCGCCAAGAACGATGATGGTTGTTCGCCGATCGACCAGCGCTTCGTGATCTTTCTTCAAATCAGACCAGGCCTGGCCATAGTCAGTGGACCCCATGCCGGCCACACGGATGATAATATCCATCGCGTGCTCAAAGGGATTGTCTGCCAGAATATCGTCCACCTCGACCAGCTTGTTGGAAAAGGCAAAGGCATGCATGTCCGGAACGACGTCCTTCATGGACCATAACAACAACAGCAAAAAGCGAACATAGCGGGCCACGGAACCGGAAACGTCGCAAATCACGACGATCTTGGGCCGCTCCCGCTTCTTCTGGCGCCACACAACGTTGAATGGCACGCCATCAACGCCAGCATTTGCGCGCATGGTGCGGCGTATGTCGAGCTGGCCACGATTTTTCTTTCTCCGCCGGCGTGAGTGTTTCACAGCAAGCCGCTTGGCGATCCGTGCGACAAGCACTTTCATTCTCGCCATGTCGCTCAACTCAATAGCCGACAGCTTCTTGTTTTCCGCAAATTCATTGCGGAACTGTTCAGTCTCGCCCTTGCCGAAAATATCATAGCTTCGTTGGACCCGCTCGCGCGCCCGCTTGGTCAGTTCGCGTCGCATCTCGATCAGGCGTTCAGCTTCAGCTTCGCCTTCCTCGCTGCGCTCATCGAACGCCTGCATCATGCGTTCCTGCAGTTTCTCTCCCCCCATCTGCTTGAGCATTTGTTGGGCGTAGTAGGCGATCTGCGTTGAAAATCGGATATCGTCCGCATCGACTGCCTCGGCGGCGCGCTCAAGTGCAGCGGCGATCGCGACCTCATCTCCGGAATCCATCAACTCGACAGGGTCAGGCTGGCCTGAGGGTGAGTCCCGTGATGCATCGCCGTCGGAGTCAGACTTGTCCGCACTCGAAAGATTTCGCTTGGCAAAAAAGGAATCGAACAACTCGTCAAACGTAATGGCCTCATCCGGAGATTTGGCCAGCGTGCACCGGAGGGAATCCTTCAGGCGGGTGCGGTCAGCATAGCCTGCGACGGATACAGCGCGTGCCGCGTCCAATGCCTCACCGGTTGATACCCGCACATCTGATGCGCGCAGGGCCCGAATGAAGCTGGTGATCTGACGGTCCATATCAGTTTCGGATCAGCGTGTGATCTGTCCCGCATCGGCAGGTTTGCCATTGGTCGCTTCACGGACAAGTTTTGGTACATCTCCGGACACGACGGCAATGTCGCTCTCATGCTTGAGCAATACATTCAGCGTGTCCTTGACGAAGCGCTCATCGAGGGCATTTGCGTGGAGCAACAGCAATGTTTTCGCCCAATCGACAGTCTCGGCAATCGAAGGCTGCTTCTTTATGTCCAGGTCTCGCACCGACTGAACGAAGCTGACCATCTGGTTGAGCAAGTTTTTCGAGATGCCTTCCACGCGCGCTTGCACAATGCGCTGCTCGCGCTTGTGGTCCGGGAAACCGATATGAAGGTGCAGGCAGCGCCGCTTCAAGGCATCTCCCAATTCGCGTACATTATTTGAAGTCAGAATAACTATCGGCGGAACATTGGCCTTGATCGTGCCGATCTCCGGTACGGTTACCTGGTAGTCTGACAGGACTTCGAGCAAAAAGGCTTCAAATTCCTCATCAGACTTGTCGATCTCGTCGACCAGGAGAACGCTGCCTGCGGACTGGCGCATGGCGGTCAGCAGGGGGCGAGCCTCGAGAAACTGTTCCGAAAAGAAAAGGTCTTCAAAGGAACCGAGTTTGGCCAGCGAGGATTCGAGCGATTTCTCATCGCCGACGACCTCGTTCAGCTTTTCCTTGAGCAACTGAGTGTAGAGGAGCTGCTTGCCATACTTCCACTCATACAGCGCTTTGCCTTCATCAAGTCCCTCATAGCATTGCAGGCGCAGCAGTGGCACGTCCAGCCAACGCGAAAGCGAGGCAGCGAGATCGGTTTTGCCGACGCCTGCAGGCCCTTCAATCAAGATCGGTTTGCGCAGGCCAAGTGCCAGGAAAACAGCAGTCGAGATCTGCTGAGTCGAAATGTAGCCGACGGATTCGAGGCCAGACGTGATCGCTTCAATCGACGTCATGGGCTCATAGCCGGTGGAGATTGTTTTTGTCATCCCTGAAAGGGGTAGGGGCGCTGGCTGAAACTGGCAAGATGTATCGCTGGGGTAGGCATTCGGTCGTCTACGTAGTGTGCCGGATTATTTCAGCGGTCAGTATTGCGATAGATTGCGCCCTAGACACAGGAGGTTGGATGGTGAGCGACGTACAAAAACTGCAGGTTCGCGAAGCCGTGGGCGTGTTTGAATCCGAGGATGCCCTGCAAGCGGCCATCGACGACCTTCTGTCCCACGGGTTCAATCGAGCCGAGATATCGCTGCTCGCAGCAACAGATAGTGTGGAAAAGAAGCTTGGACACGCTTATCGGAGGGTCGCTGAAATCGAGGACGATTTTTCCGCGCCCCGGATCGCCTATGTGGCAGAGGAGGATGTTGGCAACGCAGAGGGCGCGGTGATTGGCGGCCTCATCTACATTGGTGCGGTTGCAGGCCTCATTCCGGTTGTGGCGTCCGGTGGTGCTATGGCTGCTGCGCTCGCGGCATTGGTTCTCGGCGGCGGAAGCGGCGCCGCTATTGGCGCTGTGTTGGCAAAGCTGATTGGTAAAGAGCATGGCGAATATGTTGCCGATCAGATCAAGCACGGTGGCCTGACCCTCTGGGTTCGAACATGGAATGCGGGGGATGAGCGTCGCGCAGTGCAAATACTAAAGGCTCATTCGGGCAAGGATGTTCATCTGCACGGCCTTCCAGACCATGGCTATGCTCCAAAGGCGCCGGTGCTTACCGTTCGGGCGAGTGATCAACAAGATGAGACGATTGTCGACGACGGTAGCGGCGTTTTCTATGTATCAGGCAAGATATTCCCAGATCGTGCCGCCGCAGAATCGTACCTGGCGCGGCAGCTATATCTTGAGAAACTGTACCAATCCAGTCGATCGCTGGACATCGACCTCGACGCGGCAATGCTCGATCCCGCGTCTGTATTCCATTCGGTCGGTGACCTCATGCGGATACCCTGTTCGGACGAGATCAAGCTCGAACTGCTGCATCGCTGGGCCTATGATGTAAGGATGCTTGAAGTGGCCGATGATGAAGGCATGACAGGCCCCTCCAGGGCAGATCTCATGCAGGAAATAGAACGTGCCATTTTGAACTTGAAACCTGCTTGATTTCCGTTTGGGGAAGGTCGGCAAGGTGATCCTATAAGCGGACCTAATCCGCATACTTATGGGGTAGGAAATGAGCATCACCGCGCTGGACAAGGACAAGATCAAGCAGAAGTACCGCGCCGAGCGTGACAAGCGGATCAGGCCCGAGGGAAACGCCCAGTACAAGCGACTGGCCGAATTCGAAGACCTGTCCGATGATCCCCATATGCCCGTGATCGAGCGGGCGCCTGTAACAGATCATGTGAAGTTTGCCTTTATTGGTGGTGGGTTTGCCGGCCTCGTTGTCGGCGCTCGGCTCAAACGGGCCGGTATTGATGATGTCCGAATTGTCGAAAAAGGCGGCGACTTTGGCGGCACCTGGTATTGGAACCGCTATCCGGGTGCGCAATGTGATACAGCGTCGATGATCTATATGCCCCTGCTCGAAGAGACAGGGCATATGCCCACCGAGAAATACGCCCATGCCCCGGAAATCCGAGACCACTGCAAACGCATCGCGTCGCAGTTCGATCTCTACGACAAGGCGCTATTCCATACCGAAGTAACGGCGCTGGAATGGAATGATGCCGCGAGTCACTGGCTGGTGCGCACCTCTCGCGGCGATGCATTCACGGCAAAATATGTGGGTATGGGGACCGGGCCGCTGCACGTCGCGAAACTGCCCGGCATCCCCGGTATTGAATCGTTCGGCGGAAAGGCGTTTCACACCAGTCGGTGGGACTACGACTATACCGGCGGCGATCCGTCCGGTGCTCATATGGACAAGCTTGCCGACAAGCGGGTCGCACTGATCGGGACGGGCGCCACATCGATCCAGTGCGTACCGCACCTGGCCAAGTCAGCGAAACAATTGCTGGTGTTCCAGCGTACACCATCCTCCGTGGACGTTCGGAACAATGCGCCTATTGACCCGGACTGGTTCAAGGAAGTCGCGGGGCCGGGCTGGCAACAGCGCTGGTACGACATTTTCGTGGAAAACCAGTCGCAGGGCTTGCCGGAGACAGATCTCGTAATGGACGGCTGGACCGAATTATCGCGCCGCATCCGCGAGAAAGTCATGGCGCTTCCCCCGAGTGAGTGGACGCCCCAGAACATGATGGTTGCCTTCGAAGATGCCGACTTTGAAAAGATGGAGGAAATCCGTAGCCGCGTGGATTCTATCGTCGAAGATTCCGAAACCGCAGGCAAGCTGAAAGCGTGGTACCGTCAACTCTGCAAACGTCCGTGCTTTCACGACTCCTATTTGCAAGCATTCAACGAGCCGGGCACGCAACTCGTCGACACAGACGGTCAGGGAGTTGAGCGGATAACCGAGACGGGTTTGGTCGCCAATGGTTTGGAGTATGAAGTCGATTGCATCATCTATGCGTCGGGCTTCGAGGTGGGGTCGACCTATACATCGCGCGCTGGCTTTGATCTTGTCGGTCGGGACGGGCAGATACTTTCGGACTGTTGGCGTGACGGTATGCGCACGCTACATGGCAATCAGGTTCACGGGTTTCCAAACGCCTTCATTGTCCAGCCAAGTCAGGCAGCGAACCTGATCTCCAATGTGCCGCATAACATCGTGGACCATGCAAACACCATCTCCGCGATTGTGTCGCACACGGAGAAAAATGGATTTTCTGAAGTCGAGCCGACCGACACGGCTCAGGATGCCTGGGTCGACCTTGTGCTGAGTGGTTCTGGCATGATGATCGGATCCCCCGACTGTACTCCCGGTTACTACAACAATGAAGGCAAGGGCCTGACGGAACTGAACAAGTATGCGGTTGGGCATCCGGGCGGCCCGCGCGCTTATTTTGCACATATTTCCGCTTGGCGACAGAGTGGTGAGTTTGAAGGTGTGGAGTTTCGCTGACGCCTGCGAATGTCGAGAGGGGTTCGACACTATAAGGGGGACGCGCTAGGGAATTGCCCATGCCTGTCGCCCGGATTCTCTTTCCATTGCCGTTGCCCGAACCATTCGATTATGCGGTTCCGGACGGGCTCGACGTTCAGGAAGGCTCTTATGTCGCGGCGCCGCTCGGCAAGTATGAACGGCTGGGCGTTGTACTGGAGTTATTGCCAGACAGTGCAGGCGAAGGTCGGAAACTGAAAGACGTGGGTGGAGTCTATCCAACGCCAGCCATGACGGCTGCCATGCGGGAATTCGTCCAATGGGCTGCGCGTTACACAGTTTCTCATCCGGGACATGTATTGGGTATGGCGCTGCGCTCGCGGGGGGGGCTTGAGCCGTCACCTACGGAGACGGTCTATCACCTGACCGGTGAGTCACCCCCACGTGTCACCGAAGCCCGCACCAAACTGATCGAGGCAGCCGAGCAGCTGGGCGCTCAGACTGCCTCGACGCTTGCCGAGGCAGCAGGCGTGTCGTCTGGCGTCGTGAAGGGACTGGCTGAAGCGGGCGTGTTGCGGGCTCGATCCATGCAGACAGATCTTCCGTTTGATGTGCCATCACCTGACTTGCCAGGCGCTACGCTGACAGACGAACAGTCTGAGGCTGCTGAAGCGTTGAAGCAGGCCGTGAGCGCGCGCGGCTTTTCTACCTTCCTGATTGATGGTGTCACCGGCTCGGGAAAAACCGAAGTCTATTTCGAGGCCATCGCAGAGTCTTTGCGAACGGACCTGGAGGCGCAGATACTGGTTCTATTGCCGGAAATTGCTCTGACGCAGGCCATTCTGTCTCGGTTCGAAGTGCGGTTTGGTGCCAAGCCGGCGCCTTGGCATTCCGGCTTGTCCGACAAGGAACGCCGCCGGACGTGGCGGGAAGTGGCGCATGGTCGTGCCCGCATTGTAATCGGGGCGCGATCCGCCCTGTTCCTGCCATTCCATAAGCTGAAACTCATCATCATCGATGAAGAACATGATGGCAGCTATAAACAGGAAGACGGAGTCACCTATCATGCGCGCGATATGGCGGTGATGCGCGCGAAGCTCGAAGAGGCAATTGTCGTGCTTGCCTCTGCGACGCCCGCGCTTGAGACAGTGGTGAACGCCGAGACAGGCCGGTATCACCGCCTGCAACTGTCCGCGCGTCCGGGTGCTGCACGATTGCCGGATGTTGATCTGGTTGACTTGCGCCGCGCGCCGCCAGAGCGAAATCACTGGCTGTCGCCTCACCTGATACATGCCATGCAGGAAACGCTGGCGGTGGGCGAACAAACTCTCTTGTTTCTCAACCGCCGGGGTTACGCCCCCCTGGTGCTCTGCAAGAGTTGCGGTGAACGTTTAAAGACACCCGGTACAGAGAACTGGCTGACCGAGCACCGTTATACGGGGCGTCTGGTGTGTCATGTGACCGGCTATTCCATTCCCAAGCCAAAGGCCTGTCCCCATTGCGGGGCCGCTGACTCGCTGATGGGGGTTGGGCCGGGCGTCGAGCGCGTGGCCGAAGAGGTCAGAACCCTGCTGCCGGACGCACGCATCGAAATCTTTTCTTCCGATACTGCACAGGGTGGCGAAGCGACGCGCGGCATCGTGGAACGAATGGAGCAGGGTGAAATTGATGTCCTGATCGGCACGCAGATCGTGGCCAAGGGACACAATTTCCCAAATCTTACCCTGGTTGGTGTTGTAGATGCTGACAGCGGCATGAAGGGCGGAGACTTGCGCGCTGGTGAGCGGACCTACCAATTGCTCAGCCAGGTTGCGGGCAGGGCAGGGCGGGCCGAGCGCCCCGGGCGCGCACTGGTTCAGACTTATGCGCCCGACAATCCTGCCATGATGGCGCTGGCCGACAATAACCGTGACGGATTTTTGCAGATCGAGCGGGAAGTTCGCGCGGAACTTGGCCTCCCGCCATTTGGACGACTCGCCGCAATGATTCTGTCTGCGCCGTCTGCGCAGCAAGTGGATGAAATCGCGCTGCAAATCATACAGCAAGCGCCCAATGGTGAGGGCGTTGAGGTTTTCGGGCCAGCGCCCGCTCCAATCGCCGTGCTCAGGGGCCGTCACCGTCGGCGCTTTCTCGTGAAATCGCCCAAGAACATTGACCTTTCAGCCTATATGGCAGCATGGATCGCTCGGTTGAGGCTGCCAAATGCGGTGAGGATGTCAGTCGACATTGATCCTTACTCTTTCCTGTAAGCCCATGGTTTTGCAGTGAATGCCATTTCGCCGCATACATTGCGTCTTTGGCTCTGTTGTCAGGCTGAAAGACTGATGCTAAGCGGCGCACAGTTTGTATGGGCGCGTGCCGAAGGGTGCGGTGCCTTGCTTTGTATTTCCGGTCGATTTGGCCGACTCAACCACGGACGACAGAACCTTGGCTGCATCTAAAGTGACACAAGCGAGCGAAGCTGCCCGGCGCTATGCCAGCGCTCTGTTCGACCTTGCTCAGGACAAGGGTGAGCTCGCCAGTGTCCACAAGGATTTTCAGGCTTTTGCAAAGCTCCCGGGAGAGGCTAAAGACCTCGCCACACTGATGGCGTCTCCGGCCTTTTCTGCAGATGAAAAAGTTTCTGGCCTGTCGGCAATCATGAAAAAGGCCGGCTTCTCCGGACTTCTCGTGAATTTCGTGGGCGTAATGGCACGCAATGGCCGTTCTCAGGATGTTCTGGGTGCCCAAATCGCCTTTGACGAATTGTATGCGAAACAGCGCGGCGTGAAGCGCGCCGTTGTTCGAACCGCAAAGGAAATGTCTGGTGCCGAGCGCCAGCGTATCGAATCTATCCTCGCAAAGGCCGTTGGCGGCGAGGTCGAATTGTCCAGTGAGGTTGATCCCTCGCTGATCGGCGGCATTCAGCTGCGCATCGGCTCTCAGCTCGTTGACGCAAGCCTTGCTGCCAAACTTGATCGCATGAACACCGCCATGAAGGGAGCATGAGTAGCTCGATGGACATCTCACCAGCAGAAATTTCGGGCATCCTGAAATCGCAGATCGAAAACTTTGGCGTTGAAGCTGAAGTTTCCGATGTCGGTCAGGTTCTGTCAGTTGGCGACGGTATCGCCCGCATCTACGGTCTCGACAGCGTACAGGCTGGCGAAATGGTTGAATTCGACGGCGGCATCAAAGGCATGGCGCTGAACCTTGAAAGCGACAATGTCGGCGTCGTGATTTTCGGCGACGACCGTTCGATCAAGGAAGGCGACACCGTCAAACGTCTCGACGAGATCGTGGCCGCGCCGGTAGGCAAAGGCCTGCTCGGTCGCGTCGTGAACCCGCTGGGTGAGCCAATCGACGGCAAGGGCCCGCTGACCGACGTTGCTGAGCGCGCACGTGTTGACGTAAAGGCCCCGGGCATCATCCCGCGCAAATCCGTTCACGAGCCCATGATGACGGGTATCAAGGCTATTGATGCCATGATCCCGGTTGGCCGCGGTCAGCGCGAACTCGTCATTGGTGATCGCCAGACCGGCAAGACCGCCGTGTGTATCGACACCATCCTGAACCAGAAGCCAACCAATGACGCCGCCAAGAGCGAAAGCGAAAAGCTGTTCTGTGTGTATGTCGCTATCGGTCAGAAGCGTTCTACCGTGGCCCAGGTCGTCAAGACACTCGAAGAGCGCGGCGCCCTCGACTACACGATCGTCGTCTCCGCAACGGCTTCCGAGCCGGCTCCGCTCCAGTACCTTGCACCCTTCACCGGCTGCGCCATGGGTGAGTGGTTCCGCGACAACGGCATGCATGCCCTGATCATTTATGATGACCTGTCCAAGCAGGCTGTGGCGTATCGCCAGATGTCCCTGCTGTTGCGTCGTCCTCCAGGTCGCGAAGCTTATCCGGGCGACGTGTTCTACCTTCACAGCCGCCTGCTTGAGCGCGCCGCCAAAATGGGCGATGCGGCTGGCAACGGCTCCCTGACGGCCCTGCCAATCATTGAAACCCAGGCCAACGACGTGTCGGCCTACATCCCGACGAACGTGATCTCGATCACCGATGGCCAGATCTTCCTTGAAACGGACCTGTTCTACCAAGGTATCCGCCCAGCCGTGAACGTCGGCCTGTCGGTGTCCCGTGTGGGGTCGGCTGCTCAGACCAAGGCGATGAAGAAGGTCGCCGGTTCGATGAAGGGTGAACTCGCTCAGTATCGCGAAATGGCTGCCTTTGCGAAATTCGGCTCTGACCTCGACGCCGCAACTCAGCGCCTGCTGAACCGTGGTGCGCGTCTGACCGAGCTCCTGAAGCAGCCACAATACTCGCCGTTGCTGATGGAAGAACAGGTCTTCGTGATCTATGCCGGTACACGCGGCTATCTCGACAAGGTCGAGCTGAAAGACGTCACCCGGTACGAGAAAGAGCTGCTTGCTCACATTCGCGGTGCCAAGACGGATCTCTTGTCGAAAATTCGTGAGGAAAAAGCCCTCACGGACGACATCGAAGCCGGCATCAAAAAGACGCTCGACGACTTCACGGCGAAATTCGCCTGATATCACCCGCAGATTGAGAACGAAGAACCAGAAGGCCTGACATGCCCAGCTTGAAGGACCTCAAGAACCGGATCAGCAGCGTGAAATCCACGCGCAAGATCACGAAGGCCATGCAGATGGTCGCGGCAGCAAAGCTGAAGCGGGCGCAAGACGCCGCGACAGCTGCGCGGCCCTATGCCGAACGCATGGCCTCGGTTCTGGCCAACCTCTCAGCTTCGGCTGGCGCGGGCGGACCAAAACTCCTGACCGGAACCGGTGAGGACAAGACTCACCTGATCGTCGTTCTGACGGCGGAACGTGGCCTTGCCGGCGGCTTCAACACCTATGTCGTAAAGCTTGCCAAGCAAAAAATTGGTGAGCTGCGCGCCGAGGGTAAAACCGTGAAAATTCTCACGGTTGGCAAGAAGGGCCGCGAACAGCTGTCCCGCGAATATGGCGACCTCATCGTCAACCATATTGATTTGTCCGGCGTTAAGGGCGGGGACTTCTCGGAGTCCGCCATTAGCCTCGGAAAGTTGCTGACCCATGAATTCGAAGCAGGTGAGTTCGACGTCGCCACGTTGGTCTATTCCCAATTCGTAAACGTGCTCAGCCAGCTTCCGACGGCTCAACAATTGATCCCGGCGTCTGCGCCAGAGGATGCAGAAACGGTCAATCTCGGCAATGCACTCTATATCTATGAGCCATCCGAAGAAGCCATTCTCGAGACACTGTTGCCGCGCTACATCAACACGCAGATCCTGTCTGCGATACTGGAAAGCGCTGCCGGCGAACAAGCCAGCCGCATGACGGCGATGGACAATGCTACCAACAATGCCGGCGAGATGATCGACTCGCTGTCGATGGAATATAACCGCGCCCGCCAAGCCCAGATCACCAAGGAGTTGATTGAGATCATCTCCGGAGCTGAGGCACTCTAAATGGCCAAGACTGTATCCATATACCCGCTCCAAAGGAGACGACCCGCATGAGCACTCCCGCAAACGCTAAAGGCCGCGTGTCCCAGGTTATCGGTGCTGTTGTCGACGTCGAATTCGACGGCGAACTGCCCGCCATCCTCAACGCGCTCGAAACCGACAATAATGGCAACCGCCTGATGCTTGAGGTTGCCCAGCACCTCGGCCAGAACACGGTCCGCACCATCGCCATGGACTCCTCTGAGGGGCTCGTGCGCGGTCAGGCAGTTGCCGATACCGGCGCTCCAATCATGGTTCCCGTCGGCCCGGCCACACTCGGCCGCATCATGAACGTGATCGGTGAGCCGATCGACGAACGCGGCGCGGTAGATACAGACATGCGCCGTTCGATCCACGCAGAAGCGCCTGAATTCGTCGACCAATCGACCGAATCCGAAGTGCTCGTCACCGGTATCAAGGTCATCGACCTGCTCTGCCCATACGTGAAGGGCGGCAAGATTGGCCTGTTCGGCGGTGCCGGTGTGGGCAAGACGGTTCTGATCATGGAACTGATCAATAACATCGCGAAACTGTTCGGTGGCTACTCGGTGTTCGCCGGTGTCGGTGAACGGACCCGCGAAGGAAACGACCTGTACCACGAGATGATCGAATCCAAGGTTATCAACCTGGAAGGCGAGAGCCGGATCGCACTGGTCTACGGTCAGATGAACGAGCCTCCGGGCGCGCGTGCCCGTATCGCCCTCACGGGCCTCTGCCAGGCTGAATACTTCCGCGATGAAGAAGGCAAGGACGTTCTGTTCTTCGTCGACAACATCTTCCGCTTCACCCAGGCCGGCGCTGAGGTGTCCGCACTTCTGGGCCGTATCCCGTCCGCTGTGGGCTACCAGCCCACGCTGGCAACCGACATGGGTATGCTGCAGGAACGCATTACCTCGACGAACAAGGGGTCGATCACCTCGGTCCAGGCCGTGTACGTGCCGGCCGATGACCTTACCGACCCTGCGCCTGCCACATCGTTTGCCCACCTTGATGCGACCACGGTTCTCAACCGCGCGATCTCTGAAAAGGGCATCTACCCCGCTGTGGACCCGCTGGACTCCACCAGCCGTATCCTTGACCCGATGGTCGTCGGCGAAGACCACTACAACGTGGCGCGCGGCGTGCAGGAAATCCTGCAGCGCTACAAGGAACTGCAGGACATCATCGCCATCCTCGGCATGGACGAACTGTCGGAAGACGACAAACTGGCCGTGGCTCGCGCCCGTAAGGTTGAGCGCTTCCTGTCGCAGCCGTTCGATGTGGCTGAAATCTTCACCGGTTCGCCGGGCGTGCAGGTGAAACTCGAAGACACGATCACGGCATTCAAAGGCTTGATCGCGGGCGAGTATGACCACCTGCCAGAGCAGGCCTTCTACATGGTCGGCAATATCGATGAGGCGAAAGCCAAAGCTGAAAAGATGCTGGCTGACGCCTAAGCGATAACGGACAGGGACGAATGGCCAACAAACTCCACTTCTCACTCGTATCTCCCGCCAGAGAACTTTTCTCCGGCGAGGTGGATCACGTGATTGCCCCCGGCTCGGAAGGTGAGTTCGGCGTGCTTGCAAACCATGCTCCGTTCATGACCACGCTCAAGAATGGTGTTGTTCGTGTTCTGGAAGGCGACACTGTCAAGATGCGCATCTTTGTGCGTGGTGGTTTTGCCGATGTGACGGCCGAAGGCCTGACCATTCTGGCGGAAGAAGCCCGCATGCTGGACAAGCTGAAAGTCGAGGATGTCCAGAAGGAGCTCGACGAGACGCTTTTGAAAATCCAGTCGCTGGATAAGGGCGACAGCGCCAAGCTCGCATTGCAAGAGCACTACGATTATCTCGAAAGCCTCAAGGCGGCGATGGTTCACTAACCGAACCGACATTTAGGCAAACAGGAACGCCGCCCTTTCGGGGCGGCGTTCTGCGTTTTGGGAGTGGTAGATCGTCTGATCAGCCCTGGGCTGGGCGTTCTTCCGGTAACTGCGTTGCGGCGTGTTGGAGAAACTTCGCCAACTTTTCAGCGGTCTCGGCCCCCTGAACGGCGATACGTCGATGCGCGATGTATGTCGGCACACCGCTTATGCCCATTTGCTGGAACAGGGCTTCTTCGTTGCGGACATTCTCGACGTCGGCATCGGTGGGCATCAATTCAGCGACAATGGATGGGTCGAGATTGATCTCACGCGCAATGTCGACCAGTACCTCGGTCTCTCCAATGTCACGTCCATCGGAGAAGTATGCCTTGAAAAGCGCTTCCTTGGCTTCTGCACCCTTCTGCTGACCCTGTGCCCAGCGCACAAGGCGGTGCGCATTGAAACTGTTCGGGCGGCGCGTGATCCGGTCGAACTGGTAAGGGATGCCTTCTTCCTGTCCGTATTGGATCAGGGCGTCACGCATGGTGTTGGCGCGATCCCTTCCGGAATCAGAGCCGAACTTCTCCTTCATATGCGCCTTGTAGTCGACGCCTTCGACAGGAATTGTCGGGTCCAGTTCAAAAGGACGGAAGATCAGTTCCACGTCCAGTTCCGGGACCAGTTTGATTGCGTCGTCCATCCTGCGCTTGCCAAGCCAACACCAGGGGCAAACCAGGTCCGATACCATTTCGATTACAAGTGTCATGCGACCAATCTAGGTATGCATCTGCCCAGACGCAAATAACGTGTCAGTCAGAACTCAGAACTTCCCGCGCAATTCGCAGGATTTCGCGAACAAGCAGGTCCAGGTCAGAGCGCCGGGTCCGGTGGTTTGTGATGTTCACGCGGATCGCCACGCGCCCATTTATCTTCGTGGTCGAAGGTGCGGCTATACCTTGCAGTTGCAGCTGGACGACAATCTCCGCGTTCAGCTCGTCCAATTCTGTATCGGACAGGTCTCCGCGCAGATATCGAAAGCAACAAATCTGCATTGAGACAGGAAGCAGCAACTCCAGTTCAGGTGTGGTCCGAACCAGTTCGCCCAGATAAGCGGCTTGGTCGCAGTTCTGAGTGATCAGCCTGCCAAGCTTGGCTTCACCATGCTCGGCGATCTGCGCCCAGACTTTAAGCGCCCGAAACCCGCGCGATAATTCTGGCCCGAGTTCAACCGGCCAAGTACCACCCGCGGCCAGCCCGCGGTCTGCTGATTTGAGATAATCCGGACGGTCTGAGAAAGTTTTCAAGTGCGTCTGGCCCGAGCGGATCAGGATGCAACCTGCATCGTAATTCACGTGAAGCCATTTATGAAAATCGAAAGCAATTGAGTCCGCACGCTCCAGCCCGTTCAGATGCGGACGCAACCGGTCGCTCAATATGCCGAGTGCACCGAATGCGCCATCAACATGGAACCACAGGTCTTCTGCTTCCGACATTTCCGCCAGCGCGGCGAGGTCGTCGACGGTACCTGCATTCACCGAGCCGCACGTGCCTGCGACCAGAAAGGGCTCGAATCCTGCTGCGCGATCTGCTGTTATCGCCTCCTGCAACGCCGAGACATCGATTTGATGTGCTGGCGTAACCGGGATCTTGCGCAATGCAGCGGTGCCTAGGCCGAGCAAGTCGAATGCCCGCGCAATGCAGGCATGGGCTTCACTGGATGTGTAGCCGACCAGTCTGTGTGTCCCCATGCCTTCGGCGCGACTGTGAAAGTCGAGATGGGCATCACGTGCGGCCTTCAGTGCAATGATGGTCGCCATTGATGTGCCTGAAACGATCAGGCCGCTCGCATCCTGCGGAAAAGAGAAGAGACGCTTGCACCAGTCTATCAGTTGGCGCTCCACCTCAATCGCACCATGATTGCGACCGCCAGTATTCGCGTTGATCGCCGCTGTGATAATATCTGCAACCAGATTGGACGGTGTGCCTGCCCCATGCACCCAGCCGAAGAAGCGCGGATGCGTGTTTCCGACACCATATGGCAGCAACTCCCGCATAATAGAGTCTACACTTTCCGGCGGCAGGCCGGTTTCCGAAAGACTGAAAGCGTCTTTCATATCCTCGGGAGGCGGCGTCCAGACTCTGCCTTCGCGCGTATGCTCCATCTTATCGACGGCAGTGTCGACCATGGCATGCAACCGCTTGCGAAAGGCATTCCAGTCAGATGGATCCAGGCTGTCTTCGGAAAATGGCGGCGGCGTTTGGTCATAAGAGGTCATACTCTTCGATCTCGCCTTTTTGCTGCGGAGACAACGGGGTCGGACAGGGGCGAGCGCATGCGTCGCACCTTGAAGGGGTCAAGGTGCGGAGGGCGCGCCTTCGTCCGGTCCAATCACGCCTTCGCGCTTTAGGGCTCTGAGGGCTGCACTCGCAAACCAAGTCTCACCAGATTCTGAAGGAGACGGGCGTGCATGTTTCATCTCGAACCCGAAGGGCAGGCTCATCGTGGAAGGAGGACCGTCTGGAACAAGCTCATGGTCAGCAAATAGCGAACTCTGTGTCGGCTCCGGTGCCATGGCGGACAGGGCGAAGCCAAATGCAACAAGGGCGCCCGCCCAGACATTGGATTTGAACACGGCAAGCGCGGCTTGCTCACGGCTCGACTTCAGTCGCACTGACTGCCAGACGCCGTGAGCGAGGAATAACAACGCGGTCAGCGCGCCTATTCGACCGGCCTCATTCATGGCAGCTGCGAGGGCGATAAGCGCCGCTGCGCCGAGGTGGAAGCAGAAGCTGATCAGTACTGCCCGCTTGCCGAAGAGGCGCGCGGTGGACCGGACACCAATCAGGGCGTCGTCTTCACGATCCTGAAGCGCGTAGATGGTATCATAAGCGATCGTCCACAGTATCAGGCCAGCATACAGCACGATGACGGGAAAGCTGACATGGGATGCAACGGCCGCGCCAACCAGGACCCCCCAATTGAACGTCAGGCCCAACCAGGCTTGAGGCCACCAGGTCACGCGCTTCATATAGGGGTATGCGACGACCAGCGGTATCGATAGTAGCGCGACGAATTTTGCGTCCAATGGCAACAGGAGCCAGACAGTAAATCCGATCAGAAGTTGGGCTCCGAGAAAATAGTAGGCTTGTTTTAGCGTGACCGCGCCGGATGGAAGTGGTCGTAGTGCTGTGCGGCTCACGCTGGCGTCAAAGTTCCGATCCGTTATGTCGTTCCATGTGCAGCCTGCTCCACGCATGGCTACCGCGCCGAGCAGGAACAGGATCGCCCAGACGAGATCAAAAACATAAACGCCCGTAATCAATCGCTGGAATGCCAGACCAATCAAGCATGGCAGATAGAGCAACCAGATGCCCACCGGCCGGTCCCACCGGGCCAGCATGGCATAGGGTTGCCAGCCAAGCGGCAGGCCAGACAGCCATCCGGGCAGGGCACTATCGGCTGGAATCGTGCGTGTGTCGTCCATCGCAGCGGCTTATACCGAAATTCTGTGTTTCAAACAGCCACAGACAAGCACGAGGCGAATAGTGCCAGAAAATCCCTCTGGCGCTAACGCAGTCTGGTTCAGGCGATGAACACGGTCTTGCGGTTTACGAAGGCCTTGACGCCGTCAGCGGCCAGTTCTCGCCCATAGCCGGACTGTTTGATCCCCCCGAACGGCATCCGAGGATCAGATGAGACCATCGCGTTGACGAACGTGGCACCAGCCTCCAATTCGCTGACGGCCTGATCCATTTCGACTTTATCTTGCGTGAAAATGACTGATCCGAGTCCGAAAATACTGTGGTTTGCGCGGCCGATGGCCTCGTCCAGGTCATTCACTTTCCAGAGATTGGCGACTGGTCCGAACATTTCCTCGTCGGCTGACGGGCTGCCCTCTGGAGCGCCGATCACTATGCATGGATCAAACCAGTTTCCGGTATCGGGCAGGGTGTTGCCCGCATGGAAAACGGTGGCCCCAGCCTTGACCGACTTTTCGACCTGTTCGACGAGCTCATCGCGAATGGACGCGGTAGCAAGAGGTCCAATATGGGTCCCGTCCTCGGTTGGGTCGCCGACTTTGAGGTTTTTGAAGCGAGCCTCAAAGCCGCTCTTGAACGCGTCATAAACGTCGGCGTGGACGAAAAAACGCTTTGCGGCGATGCAGGACTGACCATTGTTCTGGGTCCGGGCTTTGACGGCTGTGTCGAGTGCTTTTTCGAGGTCAGCGGAGGGCATGACGATAAATGCGTCGGATCCACCAAGTTCGAGAAGGGAGGGCTTGATGGCCTTGCCCGCAGTTGCTGCAACCGCTCCACCTGCAGAGCCGGAGCCTGTGAGTGAAACGCCTTTTACGCGATCATCCTTGATAACACTTTCGACGTGTTTTGACCCGATCAGGAGTGTCTGGAAAGCGCCTCGCGGAAAGCCTGCTTCCACGAAGACTTCTTCGATGTTGAGGGCAGAGCGGAACACGTTGGATGCATGCTTCAGCAGGCCCGTATTGCCCGCCATCAGGATCGGGGCAGCGAAGCGAAACACCTGCCAGAAGGGAAAATTCCAAGGCATGACTGCGAGGATCACACCGAGCGGAAGGTGGTGGACATAGGCTTTTGTGCCGCTGCTCTCGATCGGTTCGTCGGCAAGGTAGTTCGAGGCCTGTTCGGCATAGTGCCGGCACACCCAGGCGCACTTGTTCACTTCGGCTCTGGCCTGGCCGAGAGGTTTACCCATTTCGGTGGTCATGTCAGCGGCGTAACGGTCAGCATTGGCTTCCAATATGTCCGCCGCCTTCAGCATCAGCTCGGCGCGATATTCGAAGCTGGTCTTGCGCCAGTCAGAAAAGCACTCGTCCGCGTCTCTTATGGCGGTTGCTACTTGTGCTGGAGTGTGGGGTGTAAATTCCTCGATGACTGTGTCATTTGCCGGATTTACGGATTTGATAGTCTGGTCCGCCATGATCACCTCGTGCTGAGTTTCCTGCTGATAGAAGGTATGTCGTACATATGAGTTCAATACCGCGACTTTTTGTGTCGGCCCTTCTCGAGCCTTCTGTACCACTCCGGTTGGAAGAGGACGCGTCAAAATATCTGATGCGGGTCATGCGTTTATCTCCGGGTGACCGACTTCGTACATTCAATGGCCTCAACGGAGAGTGGTTGTGCGAGCTCGGGCCCCCTGAGGGCAAGACGGCCATTATCATCCCGGTCGAGCAAACGCGCGAACAGATGAGCGCAGACACACCCCATCTCGCATTGTTGTTTGCGCCAGTGAAAAAGGCGGAAACTGACTTCATCGTCGAGAAAGCAACCGAACTTGGTGCCCGCTCCATTCAGCCTGTGATCACGCAGTTCACGCAAACACGAACTGTCCGGCTGGATCGCTTCAACAAGATTGCCCTCGAGGCTGCGGAACAAACTGAACGGCTTGATCTGCCGGAAATTTCTGACCTCGTGGTTCTGGAAGAAGCGCTTGCTCAACTGGACGACGACACGGCGCTGATCTTCTGTGATGAAGCTGGTGAGGACGAGTCCAAGCCTTGGGGCGGGGAGTCCGGACGGGCAGGCGCCGCTCTTTCGGTGCTGGACTCCCTGAAAGATCGCAGTGCAGCGATCCTTATCGGCCCTGAAGGTGGATTCAGCCAAGATGAACGCCAATTCCTGCGTTCGCGTGCGGATACTTATCCTATTAGCCTTGGCCCCAGAATTTTAAGGGCGGAAACGGCGGTCGTCTCGGCGCTCACCCTTTGGCAAGCGGTGTGTGGTGACTGGACCTAGAAGGGCCACCGCTTCATGGGCTTCGGTACGGCACTTTCCCATCGACGTTGCCACTCAAGCGTAATCCCGATGCGATGTTCCAGCTTGCCGTCCCAGTGAGCGTTCAGCCCAACGGCCTTCAGCGTATCGAAGATTTCCTGGCCAATCTGGAGGAACACCGCGTCCGCCGTATTATTTGAGGCTCCGTAGCTGAGATAGAGATTGCCGGATTCGACCGCGCTTTCCGTGTCCTGCTGGTGAAAGAAGACGTAGCCGCGTGCCCGACGGCCATAGGCTTCGAACTCCTCAATTTCGAGATTGATCTCCGCAGCTCCGCATGTGCCGCAGCACGTGAAATTCTGTCGGGCGACAATATCCTTGTCATCCAGCATGTCGAAGGCGAGTTCCAGACGGTCGAAGTCTGTCAGCACTGGCCACTTGGCCTGCTCTGACTGCACGGCCTCGATTTCCTGAATCAGCGCGGACCGAATCTCGGATTGCCGGTCACGCTCTGAAATAGGCGACTCGAACTCCTCGGTCAGATCCAGAAGGATTTCCTCGATTTCCTCGACGGGTTCATAGCCACCACGCACATGGATGCGTGCCCAGACTTTGAGGTCATCGCGTTCTTCTGTGGTAAATCGCGTCATCAGTCTCACCTGCGGGAATAAACGAACTTGTGAGAATAACCCGGTTGGCGCTCGAGCGAAACATCCCTATGTGCACTCACAGCAAGAGTTTGAGGGGAGGCCTCCATTGTGACCACGCCGACGTCGGATATCGACGAAAACTCCCAGCGTATCTCGGGGAAATCCGAGCTGGTCGAGTATTTCGAGGCTGGCAACAAGCCGAAAGCAGATTGGCGCATTGGGACTGAACATGAGAAGTTCGGCTTTCTGCGCGATGGTTTGCGCCCGCTTCCCTACGAAGGTGAGGCCTCCGTTCTGGCAATTCTGGAAGGCCTGCGCGACCGGTTTGATTGGCAGCCAATCGTCGAAGGCGGCAAGCTGATTGGTCTGAAGAAGGATGGCGCAAGCGTATCTTTGGAGCCGGGCGGTCAGTTCGAGCTGTCGGGTGCGCCACTCGAAACCATGCACCAGACCTGTAATGAAGTGGGCTCGCATTTGCGCGAAGTCCGAGACATTGCCGATCCGCTGGGCGTTGCTTTCATGGGCCTCGGTGCGAGCCCGGTCTGGAGTCTCGCCGAAACGCCGGTGATGCCCAAAGGCCGCTACCGCATCATGATGGACTATATGGACAAGGTCGGCCGTCTGGGACGGCAGATGATGTTTCGCACATGTACGGTTCAGGCCAATCTCGACTTTGCCTCCGAAGCGGACATGGTGAAGAAGTTCCGCGTCTCGCTGGCGCTACAGCCGCTCGGCACGGCGCTGTTTGCGAACTCGCCCTTCATGGAAGGTCGCCCGAACGGCTTCCTGTCCTACCGGTCGCAAATCTGGACTGACACAGATCCCGACCGTACGGGCATGCTGCCCTTCGTGTTCGAGGACGGGTTCGGATTCGAACGTTACGTGGATTATGCGTTGGACGTGCCGATGTATTTCGTCCGGCGCGGCGGCAAATACCTAGACGCAAGCGGTCTCTCTTTCCGCGACTTCATGGATGGGAAACTGCCCATTCTGCCCGGCGAGAAGCCGGCGATGGACGATTTCGCGGACCATCTCTCGACGATCTTCCCTGAAGTCCGTCTCAAGCAATTTCTGGAGATGCGCGGTTCTGATGGAGGTCCATGGAGTCATCTATGTGCATTTTCCGCCTTCTGGACCGGATTGCTGTATTGCTCAGAAAGTCTGGATGCCTGCTGGGACCTGGTGAAGTCTTGGTCAGATGCGGAACGCGAATCGATGCGGCAGGGAGTACGTACGCTAGGCCTGCGTACGCCTGTGCCGGGTGGCCGCACCATGCAGGACCTCGCGCTTGGCGTGCTGGACATTTCCCGGGCCGGTCTGAAACGTCGCGCAAATCTTTCTGTGTCGGGCGATGATGAAACGGGCTATCTCAGTGAACTTGATGAGATCGCGCGGACAGGACTCACGCCCGCCGAGCGCCTTCTCGAAAAATATCATGGCGAGTGGCAGGGCGATCTGAGCCGCATTTTCGTCGATCAGGCCTATTAAGGGAATAAATTCCCTCATCCGGGCTTCTCAATTGGCACAAGCTGCCTTGAGAGCTAGGCGTTTGCGTGGTCAAACTACCGGTTCGTAAGAATTTCCGGGGAGTTGAACGCGTGACAGACATCACTGCGAATGGTGCAGCGGGCAAACCCCGCGATACCTCATTTTTCGGCCATCCTAAGGGGTTGGCCATTTTGTTCTTTACCGAGATGTGGGAGCGTTTTTCCTATTACGGGATGCGCGGCCTGCTGGTCTTGTACCTGACCCAGCATTTCCTCTTCTCGGATGAGAAGTCGTCGATCATGTACGGGGCCTATACGGCGCTCGTTTATGTCATGACGATTATCGGCGGGACACTGGCCGACCGATACCTCGGCCAGCGCAAGGCGGTGACCTTTGGAGCGATCCTGCTCTGCCTCGGTCATTTCGGCATGGCGTTCGAGGGCAGTGGCTCAAAGGAATATGTGGTCACGGGTGGCTCCGAGATCGAGATCCAGCATGAGGGCCGCGGTGACCAACGCCAGCTGTTTGTCGACATGGATGGAGAAACCCGCCGGATCGTTTTCGAGCAGGGCAGTGGGGATCTGCAGATCCTGGAAAGCGCTGATGATGCCAAAGAGCCGACTGCGGCCGTCTATCAGCAGATCGCAAAAGACGCCTACACGACACGGATCGAGCAGCAGGAACTCTATACAAACATCCTGTTTCTCTCGCTGGCTTTCATCATTGCAGGCGTTGGCTATTTGAAGGCCAATATCTCCACGATTGTGGGCGCGATCTATGAGTTTGACGATCCGCGGCGGGATTCCGGATTCAGCCTCTTCTATATGGGCATCAATCTCGGCTCGCTGCTCTCATCTCTGAGCTGCGGCATCATTGGCATCCTCTGGGGCTGGAAATACGGCTTCGGACTTGCTGGTATCGGTATGCTGGCGGGTCTGCTCGTTTTTCTTTGGGGCCAGAAATACCTGGATGGAAAAGCTGAGCCGCCGAACCCGGAAGCGTTGAAGAAATCCTTCCTCGGCCCGATCAATGTCGAGATGGCCTGCTATCTTGCCGGCGCCCTCGTGATCGGTGTGGCCATGCTGCTCGTCATGAATGCTGAAGTGATTCCCGACTGGTTTGTCGGCTCACTTGGTATTGCCATCTTCGTTGGTCTCGTGGGGTATTCCTTCGTGCAGCTTCAGGGGACCGAGCGGAAACGCATGTTTGCGGCGATCTACTTCGTGCTGGCGCAGATTCCATTCTGGGCCCTGTTCGAGCAGGCTGGCTCATCGCTGACCCTGTTTACGGACCGTCTGGTCGACAAGGAAATGTTTGGGATCAACGTGCCGACGCCGGTCTTCCAGTTCCTGAACGCGGGCTACATCGTCATCTTCGCCCCGATCTTTGCCTGGATGTGGATTGCCCTGTCCAAGCGGAAAATGGAGCCGTCGACGCCGGTGAAATTCGCGATTGGTGTGTTCCTGGCAGGCCTTGGTTTCCTTTCCCTGGTTGGGGGCATCGGCATGTCCGGCGCCGGGATGACCGCTGTTGGATTCATCTTCCTGATCTATTGGGTCCACACGATGGGCGAATTGATGGTGTCGCCGGTTGGCCTGTCGGCGGTGACAAAGTTGGCACCGGCGCGCGTTGTCGGGATGACGATGGGGGCATGGTTCCTCTATTCCGGACTGTCGAATTATCTCGCGGGCGTGATTGCCCGCACGACCGGCGCCGAGACTATCGGTGGCCAGATCACGGACGTTGCGGCGGCGAAGGCCACCTATGTCAGTGTCTATGCGAATGTCGGCTATGTCGCGATGGGAATTGGCGTCTTCATGCTGCTCATCTCGCCGATCATCAAAAGCTGGATGAAGGGTAGCGAGTTGCCGGCAGAATCTTCCATGGTTTCTGACGAGATGTTCTAGTCATTATTCTGTGAGCAAACAAAAAGGGCGGCTTCCGTGGGGAGCCGCCCTTTTCTTTCGTGGTCCTGTTTTGCGGATCAGCGATCCGGCGGCAGGAACTGGTCCGTCGGCAGGCCGCGCTTGATCCAGCCCTCGCCAATTCCTTCCAACCCGGCCATGCCTTCGACAATCTCGTAGATGTCTGCAAAGCCAGCCGCTTCCAGTTGTGCTGCCGCCAGAGTGGAGCGGTTGCCCGCCCGGCAGATGACGGCGACAGGGTAGTCGAGATCTCCCAGAACCGCACCGCGCGCCTGAGCCAGAAAATCCACGTCTTTCACATTGGCGCCCACGCTGTCGCGCGGCATGCCGGTCATCGCCCATTCGGACGGAGTGCGCACGTCGAGAAGGATAAGTTCTCCGCGCTGGACGAGGGTGTGGGCAGCGTCTGCGGATAGGGTTTGCACATCGGCGGAGGCGGGCAGGGCAAGCGCGAAAACTGCTGACGCTGCGGACAGGATAAATGAAACCGGACGGGCCATAGGAAACTCAACTCTAACTTCACCGCATTGAGCCAAGACTCAATTATGGCGGCAAAGTGTCAAAGGGCGCGGTTCATCGCAAGTCCGATTACCCAAGATGACGGCATATTTAGCCAGCGCCGCCTACAGTCAGGGCACCTACTTTGAGCGTTGGCTGGCCCACACCCACAGGTACGGACTGCCCGGCCTTGCCGCAGACCCCCACGCCATCATCCATGGCGAAGTCGTTGCCGATCATGGTGACATCCTGAAGTACAGTCGGGCCGTGGCCGATCAGGGTCGCATTCTTGACCGGTGCAATGACTTTTCCGTTCTCGACGAGATAGGCTTCGGTGCACTGGAACACGAAATTTCCGGACGTGATATCAACCTGGCCGCCGCCGAAATCCACGGCCCACAGGCCGCGTTTGATGGAGCCGACGATTTCGTCCGGGTCCTTGTCGCCGCCCAGCATCACGGTGTTGGTCATGCGCGGCATGGTGGCGGATTCATAGCTTTCGCGGCGGCCATTGCCGGTCGGGGCCTGACCCATAAGGCGCGCATTCATCCGGTCCTGCATATAGCCTTTCAAAATGCCGTCTTCGATCAAAACGGTCTTCTGGGTCGGCGTACCCTCATCATCAAAGGAGAGTGAGCCCCGGCGGCGTTCGATGCTGCCATCATCAATAATGGTGACACCCTTGGCAGCGACCTGCTCACCAATGCGACCGGAGTAAACGCTTGTGCCTTTGCGATTGAAGTCACCCTCAAGGCCATGACCTACCGCTTCATGCAATAGAACGGCCGGCCAGCCTGGCCCAAGCACGACTTCCATCTGTCCGGCAGGCGTGGGGATGGATTGGAGATTCACAGACGCCTTCTTCACGGCGCGCTGGACCATCGCCTTCCAGCGATCCGGTTGGATCCAATCTTCATAAGCAGCACGGCCACCGGCACCGGCGCCAGCCGATTCGCGGCGTCCGTTTTCTTCCAGTGTCACCGAGACGTTCAAACGAACGAGCGGCCGGACTTCCGAGAAGACTGCACCGTCCGGGCGAACAATGTCGATTTCCTTGTGACTGCCCGCGAGCGAGACCGAGACCTGAACCACGCGCGGGTCATAGGCGCGTGCCCAAGCATCGATTTCAGCCAGCAGGCCGGTTTTCAAGGAGAAGTCTGGCGCAGAGGTTGGATCAATCGGGTCGTAGAGCCGACGATTTGTTGGAGTGGGTCCAGTCGCGAGATGGCCTGCATAGCCGCGCTTGGCTTGCGAGGCTGTTTCGCCCGCGCGGCGAATCGCGTCCAGCGACAATTCGGAAGCATAGCCGGAGCCGGTCGTCTCACCGGCGACGACTCGAAGACCGAAGCCCTGATCGGTATCAAACGCGGCGGACTTCAGCCGCCCGTCATCAAATACGAAGCTTTCTGATCGGGAGCGCTCAACAAAAAGGTCACCATCGTCGGCGCCTTTTGCGGCGTCGGACAGGATTTCAGAAGCCTTGGTCAGGTCGAAGGGAAGGGATGTCTGTGTCATCTTGAATAGATGCGTGACACCCCGGCGCGTCGCAAGGGCAAAGGCGCAGAAACCCGTTCCTGATCAGTTCGTGCTGACCTCGAAGCGTGACAGCTGCCATTCGGCCAACTCCCAATCAGGCTTCAATTCCAACGCTCTGCGAAAGTCGTAATAGGCGCCTTCCACATCATCCAGTTTTTCCTTTGCCAGCGCGCGATTGTAGTAGGCGGCGTGCAAATCGTTTGAACCATATGCGATGGCCTGGTCCAGGGATTGGAGCGCCTTGTCATACGCTTCGATGAATATATAGGCTGCGCCCTCATTAAGGTAGGTTTCGCCAGTGTCAGGGCTGATGCGCTTGGACTTCTCATAGTCCGAAAGCGCTTTCTCGTAGAGCCCGGCGCGCATGTAGAGCACGCCGCGATTCGTGTATGTGGCGGCGCGATTGCTTAGCTTCATCGCTTCATGCTGGATCGCCCGGGTGCAGATTTCAGCGCCTTCTCGTGGAGATACGGATCCAAACTTCGCGGCTTCATAGCAGTCCTCGGCAATTCCTCCCCCGAGTACCAATACCTGCGCGTTGGCGGGTCCGACGCCCAGTCCGAGCAGAAGGAAGGCGGTAAGAATTGAGTTTTTCATTGTTTTTGACCTTTCATTTCACGTGCCGGTCGTAGGGAGAACATACCACAGATCGAAGGCATCGCCGACAACCTGCGACAATATTGAGCGCGTAAAGTGGTAGGTTGCGGCTATCACGTATTGTAGATAGAGGGACACAGATTCCAATGAGACGAGGATAACTTCGTGCGACACCTTATTGCCGCCTTGTGCGCTGCCGTCATGGCCGGTCCGGCGCTGGCATTCGTTCCTCAAGACGGTGCGCTGGGTTTCCAGCCTGCCGCAACGCGCATTGCAGAGCGCATTCACATCTTCCACCACTTCGTTCTGATCATCATTGTCTTGATCACACTGCTGGTGCTTGGCCTGCTGATGTGGGTCATCTTGCGTCACAATCGCAAGACCAATCCGGTGCCGAAGAAGTTCAGCCATAACACGCTGATTGAAATCATCTGGACGGTTGTTCCGGCGCTCATCCTCGTTGCAATCGCGAGCCAGTCTTTCCCGAACCTGTATTATCAGGACGTGGTTCCGAACCTTCAGCAAATTACCGATAAGTCGGATGCGATGATTGCTGACGGCAAGACGGCTCAGCATGAGCGCTTCGCCAAGGACTATTTTCCGGAAGCAGCTGAAAAAGGCTTCGTGAACGTCAAGGCGCAGGGCAACCAGTGGAACTGGACCTACACTTATCCGGACCTGATTGATGATTCGGGTTACCCGCTGGAATTCGTTTCCAACCCGGTTCATGTTGGTGTTTCGACAGATGGCGACAACTATGCCGCGGCAACAGGCCGTACCGATTTCGCGTCCAAGCCCAAAAATCTCGCCGTCGATTACCCGATGGTTATCCCGGAAGATCGTTTTGTGCGTTATTACACGGCCGCGGCTGACGTGATCCACTCCTGGACCGTTCCAGCCTTCGGTGTGAAGACGGACGCCGTTCCGGGTCGCCTGAACGAGGGCTGGTTCCTCGTCGAGGAGCCGGGCATCTACTACGGCCAGTGCTCTGAGCTTTGCGGCGTGAACCATGCCTTCATGCCCATTGAAGTGCGCGTGGTCAGCCAGGCGCAATTCGACAGCTGGGCCGAGTTTATGCTCGCGGGTGACTATGAAGCCGCCTATGCGACCGTCGACGTTTTTGCATCCACTGAGCAGGCGACCCAGTTCGCCGCCAAACAGTAATTAGGGAAGAGTGACACGCCATGCCTATGGATGAAGTGGCCATCGACCATCACGACTCACACGATCACAAGCCCGGCTTCTTTACGCGCTGGCTGTTTTCGACCAATCACAAGGACATCGGTACGCTGTACCTGATCTTTGCGCTGATCGCGGGGGTTGTAGGGTACACGCTGTCTGGCCTGATTCGTTGGGAACTTGCTGAGCCGGGTATCGGGGTGATGACACAATTCGTTGCCGGTGAAGGCGACGTGGCCATTCAGAATGCCAAGCATTTCTACAATACGGTGATTACCTATCATGGTCTGATCATGATCTTCTTCATGGTGATGCCGGCGCTCATTGGTGGCTTTGGAAACTGGTTCGTTCCGTTGATGATCGGCGCGCCAGACATGGCCTTCCCACGCATGAACAACATCTCGTTCTGGCTTACAGTTGCAGCTTTTGTGCTTGCCTGTATCTCGATGACGGTTCCAGGCGGACCCGGCGACGGGTTCGGAGGGGGCTGGGTGCTTTATCCGCCGCTGTCGTCCACCACAGGCCATCCCGGCCCGGCAATGGATGTGCTCATCCTGTCGCTGCATACGGCGGGTATCGCGTCGATCCTCGGCGCCATCAATTTCATCGTGACCATTCTGAACATGCGCGCGCCTGGCATGACCATGCACAAGATGCCGCTGTTCGCTTGGGGCGTGCTCATCACGGCCGTCCTGCTGCTGCTGTCGCTGCCGGTGCTTGCTGCCGCGCTGACCATGCTGCTGACCGACCGTAACTTCGGGTCGCAATTCTTCGCGCCTGCGGGTGGTGGTGACCCGATCATGTTCCAGCATCTGTTCTGGTTCTTTGGTCACCCTGAAGTTTACATCATGATCCTGCCGGCCTTCGGCATCGTCAGCCACATCGTGTCGACCTTCTCCAAGAAACCGATCTTCGGCTATCTTGGTATGGCCTACGCCATGGTCTCCATCGGGGTGATCGGCTTCGTTGTGTGGGCGCACCACATGTACACAGTTGGTATGGATGTGGATCTGAAAGCCTACTTCGTTGCGGCCACGATGGTGATCGCCGTTCCGACGGGTATCAAGATCTTCTCTTGGATCGCGACCATGTGGGGCGGGTCCATCGACTTCACGGTCCCGATGCTCTGGGCGATTGGCTTTATCTTCCTCTTCACTGTGGGGGGTGTTACTGGTGTCGTGCTCGCAAACGCTGGTATCGACCATGCCCTGCACGACACCTATTATGTCGTCGCGCACTTCCACTACGTGCTGTCGCTTGGCGCCGTGTTCGGCCTGTTCGCAGGTTGGTACTATTGGTTCGAGAAGATGTTCGGCATCAAGTATAATGGCATGATCGGCGGCCTGCACTTCTGGCTGATGTTCATCGGATCGAACGTCCTGTTCTTCCCGCAGCATTTCCTCGGCCTTCAGGGCATGCCGCGCCGTTACATCGACTATGCTGACGGCTTTGCCACCTGGCACATGTGGTCGTCGATCGGTTACGCGATCACGCTGGTTGCGACGCTGATCTTCTTCGTCGGCCTCGTCGAAGCCATGATCCGCCGCCGCAAGGGTGAAGCCAATCCATGGGGCGAGGGCGCTACGACGCTGGAATGGACGTTGCCTTCGCCGCCACCGTTCCACCAATTCAATGAGCTGCCGCATGTCACCAACAAGGGCGGCCACTAGACTGGCCCCTGCCTGACCTGAATGATGGCCCTGCGACGTGTCGCGGGGTCATTTTCGTGGAGGCTCTGTCAGGACCCGGTGCGATGATCAGCGGAGGCGATCATGAATGAAGCATCCGATGCGGCCCTGCCGCTCTGGGCCCAGCATGCCATCTGGATTGCGGGACAACCGGAAGTGATGATGGTTCTGGCCGGCCTGCTTCTGGCGAGCCTGTTCCTGGTGGCGCGCCGGAGATTTGTGCGCGACCCTGTCTCGGTGCTTTTCCTGGTGCTGTCGGTGGCAGGCGCCCTGATGATCGCCGGCCTGGGCCAGGTGATGGATTCCGCAGCCCTGTATCAAGACACCTATTACAATGCCGCGCGCAATCGTTTTCTCGCCGCGTTGCTGGTCATCACGGTGGCCTTCTGGGCGCTGTATCGCTGGTTCAGGGCGATCGTTGGCGTGAGGTACAACCGGGTGCTGGGCGGGATCCATTGGGTTGCCTGGTCGGCCAGTGTGGCGCTGCTGATCTGGCCGGGCTTGTCGCTGGAGGCGGGCATGCCGCAACGCTATGTGGAGTATGGCGACGTGTTTGTCCGGTATCAGACACTGCAGATGATCGGGTATTTTGTCACGCTGATCTCAGTGCTGGCCTTTGCCATATGCATGGGAGAAGCTATTTACCGCCGCACCAAGACGGGCAAGGAGCCCCCGGAGACGCATGACCGAGCCGTCCGCCACTTCTGACATGGCGCCCAAGCGCTACGCCACCGCAGGCGATTATGTGCAGCTGCTGAAGCCGCGCATCATGATGCTGGTTGTGTTCACCGCAATTGCCGGTCTCGTCGCTGCAGTCGGCGTTACCGGCGTTTTGATAAACCCTGTCATGGCCGCGATTGCGACACTGGCCATCGCGCTCGGGTCGGGCGCAGCTGGCGCCATCAATATGTGGTATGATGCTGATATCGACCAGATCATGACGCGCACATCGACACGGCCGATTCCGTCGGGCGCTGTGCCGAAGGAAGAGGCCCTTGCAATGGGTCTTATCATGAGCGGCGTATCGGTGCTGCTCATGTGGCTGGCCTCCAACTGGTTGGCGGCTGCGCTCCTGGCATTCTCGATATTCTATTATGGCGTCATCTACACGATGTGGCTGAAGCGCTCGACGCCTCAGAACATCGTCATTGGTGGTGGTGCAGGCGCGTTTCCGCCTGTTATCGGATGGGCAGCGGTCACGGGCAACACACCGGTCGATGCGTGGATACTGTTCGCGATTATCTTCTTCTGGACGCCGCCGCACTTCTGGGCGCTCAGCCTGTTGGCACATGGTGAGTACGAGAAGGCGGGGGTTCCCATGTTGCCTGTCACGCACGGGGCAAAAGCCACGCGAAACCAGATACTGCTTTATACGATCTTGCTCGTGCCGATCGCATTACTTCCGGTTGCGACCGGTCTTGGCGGGTGGATTTATGGCTTGGTTACGTTGGCTCTGGGGCTCGTCTTCCTGGCTTATGCAGTCCGTGTTTGGCGCTCGAAGGCGGGCGACGCTGGAGCTAGCGCTGCCGACATGAAACTCGCACGCGGCATGTTCTTCTTTTCCATCCTGTACCTGTTCCTCGTCTTTGCGGCGCTGATTGTTGAGCATGCCGCAGGTTTGCACTTCCCTGTAGGAGGGGCCTGATTTGTCTGACGAAAAAGAGAAATATGCCGGTGAATTCACCGACGCCTACACGCCGCAAGAGGCGGAATTGCGAGCGCGCAAAAGCAGGAATCTCTGGTTGGGACTGGCGCTTGCAGGCTTTGTGATTCTCGTGGGCGTTGTCACGTTTATCCGCTTGTCGTCATCTGATTTGAGCCAGAGTGGTTTCTATTATTCTGTCGATGACAAGGGTGAGCGCATCAATGACCTGCCCGAGGGCATGACGCCGGATCAGGCGGCACCACCCCCAAATCTGACGCCGATCGACGAAACGCAGCCGGAAGAGGGCGAGCCATGAAGCTGTCGAACACAAAGGTTGCACTTGTTTCACTGGGCGTTTTCACGGGCATGCTCGGGCTTGGTTTCGCAGCGGACCCACTCTACGACACGTTTTGCAAAGTGACGGGATTTGGCGGCACCACACGTATTGCCACGGCCGCACCGGATAGGATGGTCGAACAGGAAGTGATGGTGCGTTTTGACGCCAATGTCGCCGATACGCCGCTGACCTTCCATCCGCTCCAGACAACTCAGACTTTGAAGCTCGGCCAACATGGCCTCGCTTTTTACGAGGTTTCCAACCCGACTGATCAGGAAATCCGGGTCATTGCGAGCTATAATGTGACGCCGCACTATGCGGGTCCCTACTTTAACAAGCTTGAGTGTTTCTGCTTTGAGGAACGGGTGGTTGCACCTGGCGAAACAAAGAAACTGCCGATCGTCTATTTCGTCTCTGCTGACATGCTTGAGGACCGGGTAGCTAAATCCCTGGAGACGATCACGCTCAGCTACACGTTTTTTGACAGTTCCAGCTATTCGGGCGAGAAAAAAGCCGCCCAGAAGGGTGCGGCGAATTCAGCCAATGCCGGCTGATGTAGTTGCACATACAGGCCGGAGCGGTCTAAAGAGCGCTCTGATTCATGTGATTTTTTAGAGGGGTCAAAAGGGCCATGGCTCACGACGAAGTCAAACACGATTTCCATCTGGTCAATCCGTCTCCCTGGCCATTGCTGGGGTCATTGGCGGTAATCGTTACCGCACTCGGTGGTGTTACCTATATGAAAGGCCTGTTTGGCCTCGAAGCCGGAACCTGGTGGCTGCTGGCCGTAGGCTTGGCGATGGTCATATGGGTAATGTTCGGCTGGTGGCGCGAAGTCATCAAGGAAGGCGGTATTGGCGATCACACGCCCGTCGTCCAGATTGGCCTGCGTTACGGCATGATCCTGTTCATCGCGTCTGAAGTGATGTTCTTTGTCGGCTGGTTCTGGAGTTTCTTCGAGTTCGCCATCTATGAAAGTGCGCGCGTCGGTGAGACATGGGATTCGGCCAACGCGCTATACGCAGACGGCCTGTCGCGTTTTGCAGACTGGCCGCCAGTTGGCGTCGAGACCTTTGACCCGTTCCATCTGCCGCTGATCAACACGCTGATCCTGCTTCTTTCGGGCACCACAGTCACTTGGGCGCACCACGCGCTGCAGCACAATGACCGCGCCGGTGCCAAGCTTGGCCTCGTCTTCACCGTGCTGCTCGGCATGGTGTTCACAATGCTGCAGGCTTACGAGTACAGCCACGCGGCTTTCACCTTTGACGGCACGCTTTATGGCTCCGCCTTCTTCATGGCGACCGGTTTCCACGGCGCGCACGTCGTGATCGGTACGATCTTCCTCGCAATCTGCCTGATCCGTCTGTTGATGGGCGGCATGAGCGCAGAGAAGCATCTCGGCTTCGAATTTGCGGCTTGGTACTGGCACTTCGTTGACGTGGTCTGGCTGTTCCTGTTCGCCTTCGTCTATGTCGTGCCATTCCTTGTCTATGGCGGATAGACTGGCACCGGCCATCGTAGCGTAATCAACAGGCCCGCCGGCGCACAGCCTGGCGGGCCTTTTTTCAAAACCTTTCGGACACGCCCATGCGCTTTCGCCCCTATCCCGTTTTGACCCTGTTTACGGTGGTATCGCTTGCGATCCTCGTCATGCTGGGGAACTGGCAATATGGTCGGTTCAGCGCGAAGATGGCATTGGATGAAACAGAGCCAAACTGGGTGAGCCTGGACGGTCGGGTCGTGCCGGGCAGTGAAGCCATGGTCTATGCCTATGCCGACGGCGCATCGTCATGGCGACGCGTAGTGGCGATTGATGAAGGCGAACGAGTCATCTTTACGACCATCGAACTTCTCTATCAGGTGGAGCCACCAACGCCATGTCAGGGGCCCGAATGCGGGACCAATCTGAATTTCTCGGCGCGTGGCATCTACAAGACCCCAGGCAGCCGCAATGCCTTCGCGAGCCCCGATGCGCCGGAGGCAGGTGTTTTCTACGCCTACAGTATTGATGATCTCGCAGATCTTTTGCCGGCGGATGTCGCCGAGCGCGTGGTGCCGGAAGCATTCGAGCCCCAGACATTGCGGCTGATTGAAAATGGTCGCGCAATGGCAGGGCCAAATCCGTTTGCGCGATTGCGCATGGATGATGATCTGCCGCCACAGCGGCATTTCGGATACGCGATCACATGGTGGGGGCTCGCCATGGCGCTGTTGGGTGTGTATCTGGCCTTCCATTATCAAAAGAGCCGGTTGCGGTTTCGCAGAAGGAACGGGGAATGAAGTATATTTCCACTCGGGGGCAGTCAGAGCCCGTTGATTTCATCGGTGCATGCCTTGCGGGACTGGCGCCGGATGGTGGCCTCTACATCCCCGAATCCTATCCTGCCATCGCGCCAGCCAAACCCGGAGAACCCTATTCCCAGGTCGCCGCGCGGGTCATTTCGGCCTTTGCGGGCGATACGCTGACGCAGGAAGAAGTACTGGGCCTGTGCGAACGCGCCTATGCCACCTTTGCTCACCAATCGGTGACACCGCTGACCCAGTCAGGTCCGAGCAGCTGGCTCCTGGAACTGCATCACGGCCCGACCCTCGCCTTCAAGGATGTCGCCATGCAGCTGATTGGTCAGCTGTATGATCTTGTGCTCGGCAAAACAGGACGGCGTATGACGATCATGTGCGCGACCTCTGGAGATACAGGCGGCGCAGCCGCGGCGGCCTTCGCGGGTGCCAAGCATGCCGATCTCGTGATCTTGCACCCATTCGAACGTGTCTCTCCCATCCAGCGTCTGTTCATGACGACAACCGGTGCGGACAATGTTCTCAACCTCGCCCTTGATACCGACTTTGACGAGTGCCAGACGATTGTGAAATCGCTGTTCGCAGACCGCGATTTTGTTGATCGCGTCAGCCTGTCGGGCGTGAACTCGATCAACTGGGCGCGCATCGCAGCCCAGATGGTATACTATGCCACTTCGCAAGCTGCCCTTGCAGGCCAGCAAATCCGCTTTGTTGTCCCAAGTGGAAATATGGGTGACGCCCTGGCCGGATACGTAGCGGCGCGTTGCGGACTGTTGCCGGGCGGCTTGGATATTGTTTGCGCGGTGAACGAAAACGATGCGCTTATGCGGTTGTTCAATTCTGGCGTCATGTCCAAACGACCGACTGTGGCGACGCCAAGCCCGGCCATGGATATCTCCATCCCGTCCAATTTTGAGCGGATCCTGTTCGAGCTGTCGGGTCGCGACAGCGATGCGGTGCGCAGCGTCTATGAGCGGTTCAAACAGGCGGGTGAAGCGGAGTTGCCAGAGACCGCAACGGGTCGACTGGGCTGTTCAGGCATTCGTGTGCAAAGTGTCAGCAATGCAGACACGATGGAAGAGATGCGCCAATTCGAATCCGATACAGGCTGGCTGATCTGTCCTCACACCGCCGTCGGTACGCGCGTCGCCCGCCTCGCACCCAATTCGGACGTCGCCACGGTGGTTCTTGCAACGGCATCACCCGCCAAGTTCCCGGAAACGGTACTTGAAGCGACAGGGCGCGAGGCGAAATTGCCAGATTTTGCCACAGGCGTGATGTCCAATGAAGAAGTGTTCGAACGGGTAGAGCCGACCCTCGGTGCTGTGCGCTCGCGCGTGGAACGATTGGCCGACTAGGTCATGGCCGCGCACCGCAAGGACACGGTCATTGTTTCAACCCGCCTGGTCATCGAGCCTGCGCGCAAGAAGGATTTTGAGGATTGGTCCGGCTTGCGCAAGCGTAGCCGTAAGCATCTGCAACCCTGGGAGCCGACATGGCCAAAGGATGCAAACTCCCGCGCAGATTGGGCGCGTCGGTTGCAAGCCTGGAAGAATGGGTGGAAGTCCGGTCGCGCTTACGTGTTCATGATCCGGCGATTGAAGGACGGAAAGCTTGTCGGTGGAATATCCTTGACCAATGTCCGTGGCTGGCCCGCCAACAGTGCCAGTCTTGGTTACTGGCTTGGACAGGATCATCAGGGTCAGGGACTGATGCAGGAAGGCGTAGGCGCGGTCTGCGACTGGGCGTTCCGGGAATTACATCTTTATCGCGTCGAGGCCGGAATTCTGGCATCAAACCTGCGTTCCCGCAAAGTCTTGGAAACAAACGGCTTTCGGGAAGAAGGACATGCTAAAGAATATCTCGAGATCGCGGGCGTACGCCGCGACCATGTCCTTTTCGCACTCGTCAGGCCCAGTGCTTCGCGATAGGTTGCACGAGATGATGTCAGATCAGTCGACCCAGCCTCAAGGTAGTTGGCACTGGAATGCCGCCAGCAGGCATCTCCTGATCGAGGCACCAAAGGGTAGCGATCATTCTGATCTGGCCGGACAATGGTCTATCGATGCCATTGAGCAGATGTTCGAGGGGCTCAGCCGAGGGCGACTGGCGCAGGCATTCAGCACATCTGACGGACCCGTTCGTTGCGATTTGAGACTGTCCAGCGGGGCCGATATTCATCTGGTCGGCGCTTTCATCAGTGAAGAAGACGCGCACGGCATGCTGTTGGCCGGGAACGAGTTTGCGGAGATTGATCCGTCTGACTTGCAGCCCGGTCCCGATCTCTACCCAGTTTTCCAGCCCATTATCTCACTTGGCAGCGGGCATATTGCCGGTTTTGAAGCGCTGGCCCGATGGGATGATGGTGAAGTTCGCAATCCACCGAGCCGGTACGAGGATGAAGCCCTCGCGTCCAACATGTTGATACGCTCTGCCGAGACGCTTTCAAAATTACGGGATTCTTCCGGCAGATCCGATCTTTTCATGCACGTGAATCTGACGGCACGGGATTTGTCGCGCAGCACGCTACCAGCGCTCGTAGAGGCGCTGATGCAAGGATACGACTTGCCAGAGAAGGCAATCCGCATCGAATTGACGGAACAAGCTGCACTCCGCGACGAAAGCCACGCGCTTGCGGCTGTCATGGCCTTGAAGGCCGTGGGGGCGGGATTGGTGCTGGATGATTTTGGGACGGGTCATTCGTCTTTCGCCTGGTTGGCGGATTTTCCAGCTGATAGTCTGAAAGTGGACCACGGGCTCACGCGCCGTCTGGGCCAGCACCGCACCGACACGATACTGGGCACGCTAACCTTGCTGGCGGCGCGACTGGACATGACCACAACGGCGGAAGGCGTTGAACACAAGGACGATGCAGCAAAGCTGCGCAGTCTGGGCTTTGACTACGCTCAAGGCTTTGCTTTTGCGCGTCCGATGGAGGAAGCCGCAGCCATCGCCTTTCTGATCAATTGATCAGGCGTTTCCAGGCAGTATCTGCAATCGACCGCTGTCTATACCCAGATGGCCAAGTGCGGCTTCCCATTTAGCCTCATGGCTTTCGCCGAATACCAGTTCCGTATCGGGTTCGCCAATCAACCAGGCATTCTCGGCCAACTCGTATTCTAGCTGACCAGCGCCCCAGCCTGAATAACCCAGCGCGAGAACGGAGCGCTTTGGCGCGTCCCGAGTTCCTATGGCGTGCAAGATGTCGCGGGTTGCCGTCATGCAGAAAGTACCGTCGATCTCGAGCGTAGCACCCTCGCTGATGATGTCATCAGTGTGAAGAACAAAGCCGCGATCACTGCTCACCGGCCCTCCGTCGAGCACCAGATCTTCCGAAACGTCAATTTCCACTGGGACATCAAGCTGTTCAAGTAATTGCGGCAAGGTCAGCCCGACCATTGGTTTGTTGAGTACAATTCCCATGGCGAATTCGGGAGAGTGGGCGCAGACCAGAATAATTGAGCGCGCGAAACGCGGATCGCCGATACCGGGAAGGGCGATAAGTAGTTTGCCTGTGAGGTCGGCGTCCATCTGGTGACCCTTTCGAGGATGATGCTGGGCGAATTGTATCGCTTTGGCAAGGTGTGGTGCGCTTGTCGTGGAGGCGTTGGCGTCCTATCTGGGCAACACAGCATCAAGGAGACCAGCTGATGAGCATCAAAGTCGGAGACAAGCTTCCGGAAGCCACATTCATGGAAATGACGGCAGACGGCCCACAGCCTCGCACAACCGAACAAGTGTTTGGCGGCAAGACGATCGCCCTGTTTGCGGTACCTGGCGCGTACACCCCAACCTGTTCCGCACGCCACCTGCCGGGCTTCGTCGACAAGTCCGGAGATTTGAAATCCAAGGGCGTGGACGAAATCGTCTGTACCTCGGTGAATGATGTGTTCGTCATGGGCGCCTGGGGTAAGGATGCCGGTGCAGGAGAGACCGTGCGCATGCTGGCTGACGGTAACGGCGCCTTTGCCAAGGCCCTTGGCCTGGAAATGGATGCAAGCGGTTTTGGTATGGGACAGCGTTCGCAGCGTTATTCCATGATCGTCAAGGATGGCGCGGTTGCCGAACTCAACGTGGAAGACGGCGGCGAGTTCAAGGTTTCCAGCGCGGACTACATGCTGAACCAGCTCTAAATCAGACAAGGTTTCTTAAGTAACTTATGAGAAGAACGGCGCGTCTGGTGGGGCTGGGCGCGCCGTTTTTCGTCAAATATTTATTGAAAAACGGAAAACCTCTCCCACATTAATTCTGAGTAACAGAAGGAGAGGAATACATGGATCCGTTTTTTGCTGTGGTCGTTCTGGTGGCCGTCGTAGGCCTGATTGGCCTGACATCTGCGTTCAAGTTCGTGCCTCAAGGCTACAATTACACGGTGGAGCGGTTTGGACGCTACACTCGCACACTCAATCCGGGCATGTCGATCATCACACCCTTCCTGGAGCGGGTGGGCCGGAAGATGAACATGATGGAAACCGTCCTCGATGTGCCGCAGCAGGAAGTCATCACCAAAGACAACGCAATGGTGTCGTGCGATGCGGTTGTGTTCATCCAGGTGGTTGATGCAGTGGCGGCGGCATATGAGGTCAACAACCTCAACCACGCCATCACGAACCTCTCCCTCACCAATATCCGTACTGTTGTCGGCTCAATGGATCTTGATGAAGTCCTGTCCAACCGGGATGACATCAATGCGCGCCTTCTGACTGTTATCGATGCGGCGACCAATCCGTGGGGCGTGAAGGTCACCCGAATTGAGATTGCCGACCTGAGCCCGCCAGCCGATATTACCGAAGCCATGGCGCGCCAGATGAAGGCCGAGCGCCTGAAGCGGGCGGAAATCCTGACCGCTGAAGGCGATAAGCAGTCGGCTATCCTGAAGGCCGAAGGTCAGAAACAGGCGCAAATCCTCGAAGCCGAGGGACGCCGGGAGGCTGCCTTTCGCGATGCTGAAGCTCGCGAGCGCGAGGCTGAAGCCGAAGCCAAGGCCACAGCGATGGTGTCCGAAGCAATTGCGCGGGGCGACGTCAATGCGGTTAACTACTTCCTTGGTCAGGCTTATGTCGAAGCGTTCGCAAAACTGGCGGAGTCGGATCAGCAGCGGACGGTTATCATCCCGGCTGAATTCTCGAGCCTCATCGGAACACTTGAGGGCATCAAGGGGCTGACCGGCAATAAGGGAGATTAATCCAATGGAACAAGTCTTCTCTGAACTCACATTCTGGCACTGGCTGGCCTTGGGGCTGATCCTTTTCGGGATCGAGATGATGAGCGGGACATTCGACCTGCTCATGGTTTCCATAGCCGCCTGGCTGACGGCCGCTTTCACCTATTTTGCCCCAGATTCATTGTCGGGCTGGCAGGGTCAGATGATCGTATTTGGCATGGCCGCAACCGTGCTGGTCATCCTTGGACGCACGGTGCTATCCGGGATTCGAAAAACGTTACCTGAGCATCCGACGCTCAATCGACGCATGGCTTCCCTGGTCGGCCAGCGAGGGCTTGCAATGGGTGACTTCATTTCCGGGACCGGGCAGGTCCGGATCGGCGATACCGTGTGGCGGGCCGAAGCGGTGGAGGGCGAGTTGGTACGAACCGGCGACACTGTAGTGGTCGAAGGTGCCAAGATGACGACCGCGATTGTGCGTCGCGTAATGTCATAGTTGATAGCTGAAAATAAAACGGAAAAGGCCAGCTCAACCGAGCTGGCCTTTTTATTCAATTGGGTTCTGAAATGATCAGGAAGCGGACGTCGAAATTCCGTATGCCGATGGGCCGGAAGACGCGACAGGCTTGGATTCATTGGCGGCCGCCGCTGCTTTGGGTGAGGTGTCCTTCAGCGGATCATCCGCATGTTTGACCTGACCTTCGAATACGGCGTTCGACTGGATCTGGAGCGACGAATGAACGATGTCGCCTTTGACGTGGGCACCGGTTTCGAGTTCAACCTTACGCGCTCGGATGGAGCCTTTGATGCGGCCTTTGACGCGTACAACTTCGGCTTTCACTTCGCCGGTTATGTGGCCACTGGCACCAATCGTAATGTCTGTCGCGGCGACATCACCATCGACAGTGCCGTCGATTTGGAGGGCGCCTTCAGAAGAGACCGAGCCATTGATCTTCATGTCGGCGCAGATGATGGAAGCTGCACGGGCGGCAGGCTTGGAAGACGCGCCGCGGATCGCATCCTGCGCGGGCGCCGTCTTCATGGGTTCTGGTGGGGTAGGGGTGTCATTTGATTTGCTATTCTTCGTGAACATGACGGCCTGCTTTCAAAAACTTTACTGGATCATATGCTTTACCGTTGAAAAACACCTCAAAGTGAAGGTGATATCCGGTACTTCTTCCGGTCGTGCCCATCTTCCCCACGAGATCGCCCACTTCGACCGTATCGCCCTTTGATACAGTAATCGAGCGGAGGTGACCATAGCGCGACTTGAAGCCGTATCCATGATCCACTTCGACCACGCGTCCATACCCTGACCGTGCGCCTGCGAAGCTGACGGTGCCCGGCCCAGACGCCACGATCGGCGCCCCACCATAGGCAGCGACATCAATTCCGTTATGCCAACGCGGTCTCTTGATGAAAGGATCTACCCGGATGCCATAAGGGCTGGTGTACCGGAAGGGCACGCCAACCGGGGCACCAAGGGGCAGGCTTTCAACAATCTGTTCGTAATACTGCATCTCGGCGACGCGAGCCTGGGTCTCGGTCAGTCGGTTGTAGAAGCTGGCGTCCTGCGCCGACAGCGTCTCGCCGCCAGCCGTCAGGTTTGCCATCGAGACAAGCGGACCGCCCATCTCTGCGCTTTCCATGATGCGGTCGCTGCCAATCGTGGTCAGCTGGATCACGCTGCGCGCGCGTTCAGCCCGCTCAATGGCGAGGTCTTCCGCCTCGTCGAGCATGCGTTCCTGATTGTATTTTAGGTTCTTGACGCTGACGCGATTGCCTCGCGTGTCGAGTGTGGCCGTCATGCGGAAACTGTCACGAGACTGACGGTCGTCGGCTTCTTCGATAGACGCCTGAACCAACAGGTCCGCGCCATCGCCTGTAAGGGCCGAAACATCGAGCGTTTCATCGCCCTTCAGCTGCTCAAACAAATCCTCGAGCGCTTTCTGGCGGTCTTCCCATTCGGCCGTTTCGCGCTGAAAGGCATCTGTGCGCTCTTCCAGCAGTGAACGCGACAGCGCATCCTTGGCGCGAAGCTCCTGAACCCAGCGCTCATACTTGGCGAGTTCGCGATCATCGGAGCTGCCGGTAAGCGTGCCGGTTGAACCGCCAAGGGCGAAGGTGCCGGTCAGAAAAATTGTCCATCCAGCAAGTGCCGTGGCGCCGAGGGCGCAAATTGCCTGTTGCCATGGAGAAATGGAAATGTACCGGACGGTACCGCCGCTCCGGTGATATATTTGTCGTTCAGGAAATGCACGATCGAACGTCGCCTTGAGGTTCGCACTCCATTTCGCCATTAACGCCACCCGTCGACTGGAATCACACACCGCCTACTGCAATCACACCTACAGCAAGTTCCCAAACCCGTAGAAATATAAATACCGAAATCACTAAGGGACGGAACCCCTTGCGAGCATAATTCCTGAAAATATTCCCCCATTAGGGTAAATCTCTCGTTAATACTCGTTTTTAGGGGCTTAAACCTTGTCCTGGCTCGTTTTTGTTCCGTCCGGCAGGTGGCTCAACACATCCTCTGCGTGGCCTTTCACCTGGACTTTTTTCCAAGATTTAATGATTGAACCGTCCGGTCCGATCAGAAAGGTCTGTCTGGCGATGCCCATATAGGTCTTTCCATACATGTTTTTCTCGATCCAGGTGCCGTACACCTCCGTGGTTTCGCCCGACTCATCGCTGGCAAGAATCACTTTGAGGTCGTGCTTGGCCGAGAACTTTTCGTGTTTGGAAAGCGGATCGCGCGAAACGCCGACGACTTTGGCATTCCGGTCTGCGAATGCGTCGATCAACGCTGAAAAGTCTTTCGCTTCGTTCGTGCAACCGGGTGTGTCGTCCTTGGGGTAGAAGTAAAGAACCAGATAGCTGCCCGAGAAGTCCTCGAGTTTGATCTGCCCGGTCGTGGAGGGCATTGAGAAATCCGGAGCCTTTTCACCGTCTTGCAGTACTTTCGCCATGTATTCCTCCTATGGTGCGGTCAGCTTGGTGTGCATATATCGCCATAGAACGCAATTTTTAGACGTAGATTTTCGGAGTCCCTGATTTGGTCCGCCAGAGAGCCTCACTTGTAATTCTTGAAATACTCGGCGGACTTATCCTGGTTGTTCTGGTTCTGGCGGGGTTGCTCGTCTTCCGTTTGTCCAGTGGGCCGATCGAATTGGAGATGTTCCGAGACGATATCGAGCAGGGCCTGACCAATTCGCGCAATGGCAGACCGGTAACTGTCGGCGATGTGTTTCTGGAATGGTCGTCGGAAGACAAGCGCGTTCTTGTCACCGGAAATGACATCAAGATGCTGGATAGTGAAGGTAATGTGGCTGCGGAGGCCGAGCGTGCCCGCATCGTGCTGTCCAGCTCCGCGCTCGTAATGGGTGATGTGGAGGTCCTTGGGCTCGACCTGGTCGATGGCTGGATCAATGTTGCTCAAGCTGACGATGGCATTTGGCACATCGCGGGCGATCCACTGCCTGAAATTCCGGTCGGTGAAATGCCACAAAATCCGAGCGAATGGCTGGAACGGATAAACGCCGTACTTCCCCAAATTCTTGTGGTGCTACAAGAAGAGAAGGCTGACATCAGTCTCGAGCGCTTGTCCTACGAGGACTTTGAAATGCGCGTCTTCGCTTCTGACAGATCGCCTCTGTTTACCTTGACGGAGTCGAAAGGGCTGCTCTCCGTCACGGAAGACGGAGTAGATTTGTCCATGTCCGGCAGTGGCGTGGGGGCCGGTTTGCCGGCTGGGTTGGCGCTGGACATTGATACGAGCGATTTGGGCAGCCGTATGCAAGCCTCTCTCGCCGTCGCTCAATGGTCTCTTGCGGACCTTGCTGCGAGGCTGGGTACCGACAGCGAATTCCTGTCCGGTGTGCCAGCAGACATTACCGTTGAGTTTGACACGTCCAGCGCAGCGGGCGTCGAGAAGATTGTGGTGAAGGCCAACCTTGCTGAGGGCAAACTACCGTTCGGTGAGAGCGGCATGAATGTGACGGATCTCGATCTCGAGATGACCTATGCGGCGACGGGCGATGAATTGCTCATCTCAGGGAACTCACTACGATTTGGCCCGTTCGCTGGTTCAGCAGACTTAACACTTCAAAACGCGCTGAAAGGGACCGGACCACGCCCATTCAAACTGCGAAGCAATGCTGCGACGCTTGACTTCACACCATCCTTTGCAGAGCCACTTGGTTTGCGCGATCTCCGCGCTGATGGAGAAGTGAATTTTCCGGATCGCAGCTTAAAAGACACCCGGATTTCGTTCGTATCCAATGACGCACAGTTCCAGTTCATCACTGATATCGCGATGACCCCAGATCGTGAGAAGAATGAATCTCCGATTATCGGAGCCATCGAGCTGGAAACTGAGGGAACAGTCACGAAGGACACCGTGCTGGCCTTTTGGCCCGTATCGCTGGGCACGGGAGCGCGATCCTTTACGGCCAAACGGATCAGCAATACGGACGTAGACAATTTACGTGCGCAGATGACGCTTCAACGCGATAGTTTCGCGGAAGGTTATCTGAGGGATGAAGACCTGAACCTTACCTTCGATATCAACTCGGCGGACGTTAAGTTTCTCGATGACTTGCCCGCCGCCCGGAATGCCGTCGGCAAGGGGCGCCTGACGGGCAACAGTTTCAGGGTAACTGTTGACCAGGGCGACTATGGTGGTTGGGACATTGACGAGGCCCTGATCGACTTTCCAGCCTTCAATCCGAAAGGGGAGGATTTCCGCGTATTTGCAAAGGGGCATGGCCCTGCAGCAAACGTTATTACGACGTTGAATGAATCCCGGCTCGATCTAGGCTTTGATGAGGAGCGTTTAAGTGGCGATGCCGAGGCGACATTCGAGTTGTTCCGACCGGCACTCGATAATGTCCCAGACGAAGCGGTTCGCTACACGGCAATCGGTCGGCTGACCAATGGTGGCCTCAAGCGCGCCGCGCTCGGCCTGAATCTGGCAAACGCTACGGCTGACATCAAGGTTGACCAAGATGGTATGACCATTACCGGCTTGGGTGATCTTGGTCCGTCACCTGTCCAGTTCAGTTGGCGCGACGGTTTCAAGGATGGTGAGGCTCCGTCGGCGCTGTCGGCACAAGCGGTTATCACGCCGGATGTGTTGAATCGGTTCGGCCTTCCGGGGAGGGCGTACTTGACTGGCGAAGTACCCACAGAAGTTCAGGCGACCGTTGAAGGTGAGGATGTGTCGGTTGCAAACGTTGTAATGGATCTGACCAATGCCCGTCTCGACCTGTCCGAAATCGGCTGGGTGAAGACTGCAGGCAAGGAGGGGAAGGTGACCGTCCTGTATGAGCGCGCCGAAGAGGGCTTCTCCTCCGACGTACTCTTTACCAGCGAAGAAGCTTATCTGGATGGAAAGTTTACACTGGGGGGAGATTCCCGTTTGGTCTCGGCGGATCTGAGGCGGGCCTTTCTCGCAGACACTGCAGACGTGAACGGACAGATTTCGCGAGGTCCGAATGGCAATTTGCAAGTTGCGTTGACCGGCAGCTATCTTGATCTGTCGGGCGCATTACCAGGCATCGGTGCGCTGGGCGACGCGAATGACAGCAATGGTACGCCGCTGAGCGTCAGGGCCGACGTCGACACACTTACCCTTGGCGCTGGCCTTTATGTGCGAAACGCAGACGTCACGTGGCGGTCAACAGTGAACGGAATGCAGAAGCTCTCAGCGACCGGAAACACGGATGACGGGTCAGCCTTCAATATCGATTTGGATGGCTCGTCTCCGGAGGGCACGGCGATCAAAGTTGTCAGCAGCGATGCCGGCTTCATTACCAGCGCATTTCTCGATCTCGACTTCATCGAAGGAGGGAGGCTGGACATAGATGGCACGCTTGCGCGCGATGGAGCGCCGTCTCGGTTCAACATTGTTGTGACGGACGGGCGGTTGCACAATGCCCCGTTCCTGACTCAAATTCTCTCTCTCGCCTCTCTTCGTGGACTTGCAGATACGTTGGGAGGTGACGGCGTTCTGTTCTCGCGGATCGACATTCCATTGACCGTGGCGGGGGATCGTTACGTTGTGACTGGCGGGAAAGCGCAGGGCCCGGCGCTAGGCCTGACCGCCAACGGCTATCTTGGCGCCGACAGCGAGATCAGTGTCGATGGCGTGCTGGTACCAAGTTTCGGCATGAATTCAGCCCTTGGGGGCATTCCGATTATTGGGGACCTTGTGGTGGGCCGGGATGGTGAGGGCATCTTCTCGTTGACCTATAGCATCCGCGGCAGTCTCGAAAAGGCGAACGTGTCGGTCAATCCTCTGTCTGCTCTCGCCCCGGGTGTCATCCGACGGATATTTGAAAACCCGTCGGATACGGATATTCCGGAGGCTAAAGCGCGACCGGAAGATGAGCCTATCCCGTCCGAGCTGCCACCGATCCCCGAAGAGGAATTCTAGATTGCCTTGACCAGCGCATGGCGCTTCTTGCCGGCGGACAGTTTGATTGTCCCGTCTACAAGGTCGTCCGCTGACAGGGATGCATTTTGATCTGATACCGGAGTATCATTCACCTTTGCTGCGCCTTGCTTGATCAAGCGGCGCGCGGCGCCGTTGGATTCTGTGAGACCCGCCGCTGTGAATGCGGCGGCTATGAGCATGCCACCATCAAGATCGGATGTTGCGATTTCAACAGTTGGCAGCGCGTCAGCTTGGCCGCCCGCAGCAAATACTGCGGCTGCTGCAGCTTCCGACTCTTTCGCGGCCGCTTCGCCATGCAACAGCTTCGTGGCCTCATTGGCCAGAACGACCTTCGCCGTATTGATCTCCGCGCCCTCAAGCGCTTCAAGACGGGCAATCTCGTCGAGCGGTAGCTCTGTGAACAGCCGCATGAATCGTCCGACATCGGCGTCTTCTGTGTTGCGCCAGAATTGCCAGTACTCGTAGGGGCTCTTGCGGTCCGCGTTCAGCCAGACTGCACCATCTGCGGTCTTGCCCATCTTGCCGCCGGACGCGGTTGTGATGAGGTGAGCCGTAATTCCGTATGCGTCGCCACTGGCGGCCTTGTGAACCAGGTCCACGCCACCAACGATATTGCCCCATTGGTCTGATCCGCCAATCTGCATCCGGCAGTCCAGCTGGCGGTAGAGTTCGAGGAAGTCGTAGGATTGCATGAGGAGATAATTGAATTCGAGGAAGGTGTAGGGCTGCTCTGCCGCAAGGCGCCGGGCGACCGTGTCCTGTTTTACCATTGTATTGATGGTGAAGTGCACGCCAACTTCGCGCAACATTTCGAGGTAGCCAAGCTTGCCGAGCCAGTCGTCATTGTTGACCATGATCGCATCGGTCGGCCCGTCGCCGAAGGTCAGGAAGGGCTGGAAGGCCTTCTTGATGCCTTCCATGTTGGCCGCGATCTGCTCGTCGGTCAGCAAGGGGCGCGACTTTTCCTTGTCGGTCGGGTCGCCCACCTTGGTCGTGCCGCCGCCCATCAGCACGATGGGTTTACCGCCGCTCTTCTGGAGGTGGCGAAGCATCATGATCTGTAAGAGCGAGCCGACATGCAGGCTGTCTGCCGTCGCATCAAAGCCGATATAGCCAGTCGGAATCCCCTTGGCGCAATAGGCATCCACCTCTGCCGGATGGGTGACCTGTTTCAGGTAACCGCGCTCTGACAGGGTTTTCAGGAATTCTGACTTGTATTCGCTCATCTTCTCGTGTCTCCGTGAAGCTGCCGCGCGTAACATGGAAAACTGATATCTTGAACTCTGTGAGTGAAAAATCTGAACCGTATTGGGTGGCGGGCTTCATGTCTGGCACGTCGCTGGACGCCGTTGACGCAGCGCTGATACTGACTGATGGCGAAAAGGTTCTGGAATTCGGAGCGACTGCGGAGCGTAAATACACACCTGAAGAGCGCTCCGCACTGCAGCGCGCCACCGATGCTGCACGCGCGTGGAATTGGGTTGGCCCTCAGCCGGACGGTGTTTTCAATGCGGCGTGTTCGGTTGTTACCCGCACCCATTTTGAGACATGGGAGCAGTTGCTCGCGACTTGGACGGGGCCTGCGCCCCGTCTTGCGGGTGTCCACGGTCAGACCGTGTTGCATCGCGCACCCAAGGGAAATCAGGCCGGGGCGACCCTTCAACTCATCGACGGCCCCGCTATGCAGGCTGCGCTCGGTGTCGCGCTCGCTTATGACTTTCGGTCTAATGATGTGGCCGCCGGCGGGCAGGGCGCACCCCTTGCACCCGCGTATCATGCCGCACTGCTAGAGCGCCTCGGCGGCGACGCGGCATGCGTTCTCAATCTTGGCGGTGTTGCGAACATTACCGCTCGTATGAGTAGTGGCTCCCTCGTCGCGTTTGACACAGGCCCGGCGAACGGACCCATCGATGAATGGATTGAGGGACATGGCCTGGGGACTCATGATGAGGGCGGTTGTTTTGCTGGGGCTGGCCGCGTGCATGATGGCTTACTCGTTCAACTCCTGGATCATGATTGGTTTGACCAACCGCCGCCAAAATCTTTGGACCGATACGACTTCAACGCCAGTATGGTGCGCGGTCTATCCGTCGAGGACGGCGCGGCTACGCTGACCGAGTTTACGGCGCGCGCCGTCGCGATTGGTCTTTCCCAGCTGCCGGAATATCCAGCGCGCCTGATCGTGTGCGGTGGCGGCAGGCACAATCCTGTCCTTATGGCTGCGTTGGCACGCGCGGCTGGGTGCGAAGTGCATTCGGCAGAAGCGGTTGGTTGGCGGGGAGATTCGATTGAGGCGGAGGCATTTGCCTTCCTGGCCGCGCGAACTGCGCGCGGATTGCCGATCAGTTGGCCATCGACCACTGGTGTTCCCGCCCCGATGCGGGGCGGGAAGCTGATTTTCTAGTCTTCCTCGGCTTCGAGGCGGAGCTTTTCTTCTGCGGCGGCAAGGCGCTGTAGCAGGTAATCTTCGCAGAGCCCGATCAGTTCGTCGCGCTTGTCCTGATAGAAGTGGTTCGCACCTTTGACCGTCGTGCGGTCGATCTGTTCGCCCTTCTGAACGCGCACTTTGGTCAGCGCACGTTCAACATCTTCAGGCGATGAGATCGAATCGGAATCGCCGGATACAATCAGGCCGGATGCCGGACATGGTGCCAGGAAGGAAAGGTCATAGTGGTTGGCCGGGGGAGAGATGGCGAGGAAGCCGTCAATCTCCGGGCGGCGCATCAGCAACTGCAACGTGATCCACGCCCCGAAGCTGTAGCCGGCACACCAGACAAAACGCGGGCTCTCTGCGAGGTTTTCGACATAGTCCAGAACGAAGGCGGCATCTTCGAGTTCACCAATGCCCTGATCATACTGACCCTGGCTGCGGCCTACGCCACGCGAATTGTAGCGCAGCACGCCGAACCCATGACGCTCGAACATTTGATACAGCATGATGGAGATAGGATCCTGCATCGTGCCGCCCGCTTTCGGGTGAGGATGGAGGATTAGCGCAATCGGCGCGCCGGGAAGCGGCGGCTCGGTGTAACGGGCTTCGATGCGGCCCTGAGGGCCCGGAATGATGAGTTCTGCCATGTTATACTCGCTGGTCTCGGGGGAAGGGCGCGGTCATAAGCCATTTGAACTGCGAAATGCAAATTTTTCTACACCTGCAAAATCGCCGATAAGTGAGTATATCCAGTCCTATGATATATGCAGATCACAATGCGACCTCGCCTTTGAGGCCTGAAGCGCGCCAGGCGATGCTGGATGTATGGGGCATGGGCGCGACCAATCCGTCGTCCGTCCATACGGCCGGAAGGGCGGCGCGCGGCGTATTGGAGCGGGCCCGCTTGGCCATTGGGGGCGCGATCGGTAGCCGGGCGGAAGACGTCATTCTGACGGGTGGTGGCACCGAAGCGGACAATTTGGCGATTCATGGTGTTGCCGTAGCGCTCGATGGACATTGCACCTTCCTGGTTTCAGCGATTGAGCATGAGGCCGTCACCAAGGCTGCCGCCCATTCTGGGGTGCAAGTGCGGACCGCCTATGTGAGGCCCGACGGGACGTTGGACCTGAACCAGTTGCAAGATCAGCTTTCGGATTGGGATCACGCCAAATTGGGCACACCGGTTCTGTGCCTGATGCTCGCCAATAATGAGACCGGCGTGATCCAGCCAGTGGGAGAAGCTGCTCGTATCGTGCGCGAGGCAGGCGGTCTGACGATTTGCGATGCGGTGCAGGGGCTCGGTAAGAGTTCGGTCAATGTCGGCCTGCTCGGCGTCGACTATCTCAGCCTGTCGGCGCACAAGATTGGCGGCCCGCAGGGCGCAGGCGCGCTGTGGCACCGGGCGGGTGCGCCGCTGAAGGCCGTGACCCATGGCGGCGGGCAGGAGCGTGGGTTGCGGTCCGGCACTGAGAATGTTGCTGCGCAAGCGGGCTTTGGCGCGGCGGTGGAGGCTGCCGTGAGAGATTTGCCGAAATATGCTATGCTGGCCGCGTATCGAAATGATATGGAGGCGCGTCTCGAGCGCGAGGCGGGCGTGACGATCATGGGCAAGGCCGCTGAGCGGCTGGCTGGGACATCGAACTTCGCCAAGCCCGGCTTTGCGGCGGAAACGCAGGTCATGGCGATGGATCTGGCAGGTGTGTGCATTTCGGCCGGATCTGCATGTTCGTCTGGCAAGGTGAAGCGCTCGCTCGTATTGCTGGCGATGGGCGCATCTGACGCCCTTGCGGAATCGGCAATCCGCACCAGCTTTGGATGGAACAGCACACCGGAGGATTTCACCGGTGTGGCAGATGCCTGGCTCGACGCAGCCCGGCGGACGGTATTGAAGGAAACGGCCTGATGGTCTCACTCAAACGACACGCTCTGCCCTTTGGCATACTGGCTTGCGCAGTAGGCTTGTCCGGCTGCGCGATGATCAAGCCAATCGGAAAATTCACTCTTGGTAGCGCCGCACACCGCGATTGTGCGGAGGCTCGTTCGGTTGACGCGCGCAGCATGTGCCATCGCGGGCTTGAGGAACCGAACCGGCCGTATGATGCGGGCATCGCGCTCCGGGACCCGGGAAGGTAGGATAGGATGGATTGCTGCGGCGGTATGGAAGATCATGATGAGGACTGCACCGAAGTGAAGGTGAAGGACAGCATTGACCAGGGCACGGTCGACGCCGCGAAGGCGCTCGAGTCGGAGAATTACTCTGCGGGGTTTGTCACAGACATCGAAATGGACATGGCGCCAAAAGGCCTGTCCGAAGATACGATCCGTTTCATCTCAGCCAAGAAGGAAGAGCCGGAATGGCTGCTCGAGTGGCGCCTAGCGGCCTATCGGCGCTGGCTGACCATGGAAGAGCCGACCTGGGCGATGGTCAATTATCCGACCATCAATTATCAGGATTACTACTACTACGCCGCCCCCAAATCCGGCGCGAAGTATGAGTCGATTGACGACGTTCCGAAGGAAATTCTCGAAACCTACGAAAAGCTCGGTATCCCGTTGCGCGAAGCTGAAGTTCTGCTCGGTGTCGAAGGCGCGGCAGAAACCGCAGCCACCGCACGCGAAACGCCCCGCGTTGCCGTCGATGCGGTGTTCGATTCTGTCTCTGTTGCCACGACCTTCCGCAAGGAGCTGGAAAAGGCCGGCGTGATCTTCATGTCGATTTCCGAGGCAGTTCACGAATATCCAGATCTTGTGAAGAAGTATCTCGGCACTGTCGTGCCCCAGTCGGACAATTTCTTTGCGACGCTGAACAGCGCTGTCTTTTCTGATGGAACATTTGTCTATGTGCCCAAGGGCGTCCGCTGCCCGATGGAACTGTCGACTTATTTCCGCATGAACGCCGAAAACACCGGCCAGTTCGAGCGAACGCTTATCGTGTGCGATGAGGGTGCCTACGTCTCTTATCTCGAAGGGTGTACCGCGCCGATGCGCGACGAGAACCAGCTTCATGCCGCCGTGGTCGAGCTGGTCGCGCTGGAAGACGCCGAGATCAAGTATTCAACGGTCCAGAACTGGTG
>NZ_DEXB01000002.1:165240-167148 GCF_002366485.1 Hyphomonas sp. UBA3195 | reverse complement strand
AGATGCGTAATGTTTTTATGACGCCCCCGGAATTCTTAGGAAAATGGGGCAAGTGCCTGCCATGCGGGGAAAAATTCGTGCTTTTCCCGCAACACTTATTGGCGTCGCTCTGAGGTTGAGCAGGCGAATCATCCCGAAAGCTTGAGGGTTTTCGGAGCCTGAATTCGACGGGGTCCGCACCCATGCGACATTGCCCCTCTCACCGCAGGAGGCCCGAATGATCCGACAGCCCCATCGTCAACGCCTGATCCGGCAGGTCCGGCTCCAGCGCCTGTTGGGGCGGAGCATGGCGGAGATCGCGGCGCAGGTTGGCCGGGGCGCCAGCACAGTCTGGCGTGTGATCCGGGACAATGGGCTCGACGCTCCGGAGAGACCGCTGGAGCGCCAGCGCCTGTCGCTGAGCGAAGCGCACGACATGGCAGTGGACCGCATGATGGCGGCGGATGTGACGCCGGAGGAGTTGCGCGCGCTGAGTGGCCTGATCATGCGGCTGGCGGCGGAAATCCGGCGGATGGAAATGGCGGTGGCGACTTGGGAAGGGGATGAGGATGTGCGGATTGCCGGACGTGCCGACGAAGACGAAACGGGCGAAGACGCCGAAGACGCCGAAGACGAACTCTCTCCAGCCGCTGAGCAATGCCGGCTGGACGCCCTTGCTGCCGGATTTCAAACAAAGGGCGCGTCAGGCGGCGCAGAGCAACGACTGGAGCACGCTGGCGGAATGGGAGTGCAGCCTGGTCAGCCAGAATCCGTGGATTCTGCACGCCCGCGATATACAGGTGCCGCCGCCGGGCGGATGGCGGAGCTTCGTGTTCATGGGCGGACGCGGCGCTGGGAAGACGCGGGCGGGGGCCGAATGGCTCCGTTGGTCGATGATTCACGGGCGGTGTCACCGGGCGGCGCTGGTGGGACCAGCCCTGCACGATGTGCGCGAAGTGATGATCGATGGGCCGAGCGGGCTGAAATGGATCGAGCCGCTGAAGTGCCGCCGCCCACACTACTCGCCCAGCCGGCGGATCCTGAGCTTTGACAATGGGGCGGAAGCGCATGTGTTCTCTGCCGAAGATCCGGACAGTTTGCGCGGGCCGCAATTTGATGTGGCCTGGTGTGACGAGATCGCCGCATGGATGCGGGGGCAGGCCGTGTGGGACACGTTGCAGATGGGGCTGAGGCTGGGCGCGGACCCGCGCGTGATGGCGACGACCACGCCGCGACCGACGGATTTCTTCAAGGGTCTGCTCACCGGGCCGGGGACATTGGTGCGTCAGGCCAGCATGGCCGAGAATGCGGAGAATCTGTCAGATGGGTTCGTGGCGGCGATGCAGGCGGCCTATGGGGGCAGCGCGCTGGCCCGGCAGGAAATTCATGGCGAATTGCTGGAAGATGCCGAAGGCGCATTGTTCCGTAGGCAGATGATTGATGCGGCGCGGGTGAGCGCGCCGCCCATGCTGGAAGATGTGATCGTGGCTGTGGACCCGCCCGCAACGAGCGGGCCTGCGGCGGATGCCTGCGGGATTATTGCGGCGGGCGTGCGCGACGGGGTCGCCTATGTGCTGGCCGATGCGTCAGCGCCGGGCCTGAGGCCGCTCGACTGGGCGAGGCGAGCGGTTGCGGTGTGCCGCGAGGTTGGCGCGCGGGAGATCATCGCCGAGTCCAATCAGGGCGGCGAAATGGTGCGGCAGGTGCTGGAAAGCGCCGGGGCGGATGTGCCGGTGCGGCTGGTGCATGCGCAGCTGGGCAAGCGCGCACGGGCCGCGCCTGTGGCGACGCTGTATGAGCAGGGGCGGGTGGCGCATGTCGGCCTGTTGCCGACGCTGGAAGACCAGATGTGCCAGTTCGGCGCGGAAGGGTTTCGCGGATCGCCTGACCGGGTGGATGCGCTGGTCTGGGCCATCTGGGCACTTTTGC
>NZ_DEXB01000002.1:101967-165113 GCF_002366485.1 Hyphomonas sp. UBA3195 | reverse complement strand
CGGAAGCGAGGGATTTCAGATGAGCCAGATGACACGCCGGGCCTTCACGGCGACCGGACTGACCGCAGCAGTGGCCGGATGCGCGACTGTTCCGCCGGCGCCGGGCGTGGTGATGAAGCCCGTGCCGCCGGTCCTTGTGTCTGCCGACCGGGTCGTGCGCGTGGATGTGGGGCTGAGGCCCTACCGGGCGTCTGGCTTCCGGGTGGAGCGGGAAATGCTGGGCGAGACGGCGGTGGTCCACAATTACGGGCATGGCGGCGGCGGGATCACCCTGTCCTGGGGCTCGGCGCAGCTGGCCGTGGAGGAAGGGTTTGATCCGGATGTGGCGGAATATGCCGTGCTGGGCGCGGGGGCGCTGGGCCTGTCGACGGCGATGTTGTTGCTGGAACGCGGGGCGAAGGTGACGCTCTATGCCAAGGCGCTGAGCCCGAACACGACCTCCAACATCGCAGGCGGGCAGTGGTGGCCGGCTTCGGTGTATGACAGTGCGGCCATCGCCCCCGGATACATGGACCGGCATGTCGCGGCGGCGCGTCATTCTTTCCGGCGGTTCCAGTTACTGACCGGCCCGGATTATGGCATCAGTTGGGAAGTGAACTATGTCTTGTCTGACCGGCCCGTGACAAACCAACCCGCGCGGGCGGGCCACCCGATGGAAGAATTCGCGATCAATGTTGTCGATTACGCGCCGGGGGAATTGCCGTTCACGACCGCCCATGCGCGCAGTTTCGATACGATGATGGTGGACACGCCGCATTATCTCCGCAAGCTGGAAGAAGATGTAAGGGAACGGGGTGGACGGATCATTGTGCGCGCGTTTCAGGACGCTGCAGAGGTGGCGGCATTGGACGAGGCAGTGGTGTTCAATTGCACCGGGCTGGGCGCGGGCAAACTGTTTGGCGATACCGAAATCCATCCGGTGCGCGGCCAGCTCGTGATCCTCGAGCCGCAGGCCGAGATCGACTATAATATCATCACGGGCGGCAGCGCCTACATGTTCGGCCGCCGCGACGGGATCGTACTGGGCGGAACCTTCCAGCACCATAACTGGTCGCTGGAACCGAGCGATGCCGACACTGCCGCGATCCTCGCGGCCAATCGGAGATTGTTTGCGGGTGGGGTGGAGGCCTGACTGTGATCCGCGCAATATGTGATGTGATGGGAGTCAGCGAGAACCCCCTCTAACTCCCCCTTTTCAAGGGGGAGAACAGGTGGGGGTCTGAGCGGACTAGCCTTCGCGCTGCCGGATCAATTCGATCTCGGACCTGATCCGTTGAGCCACCGCCTCAAGCGACTCATCGATATGAGAGACCGGAATGCGCATAATGGAGATCCCTCGCTCGCCAAGAAAGGCGTCTCGCCGGGCATCGCGGCTCGGATCATGCCAGTCGCCATCGATTTCGACGGCGAATTTCAGGGACGGGCAGTAATAGTCGAGAAAGTAAGGCCCGACCGGGTGTTGGCGTCGAAACGATACCCCCATCTGCTTGCGACTCAGCACAAGCCACACCTTGTATTCCGTCTTCGAAGCAGACTGGCGAAGGGCACGGGCGCGGCGGGTGTGCTCAGGCGTGCGCGAGAACTTGTCCGCCATGATGCGTCAGCCCCCGGTGCGGAAGGCTTTCCGGCCGAAATAGGCGTTCTTGGGGGCGGCCGGGGTGTCGTCTGCGCTCGTGTCTTCGGCGGCCTTGGCGGGTTCAGTCGGTGGCGGATTGGTGCCGTTCATAAGGCCGCGGATCCAGGCGCAGGCGGCGCCAGCCGTCGAGACTTCAAGGTCCGGGACAGATCGGTCCATGCGGCGCGCCAACTGGCGGGCCTGGTGGGCGGTCAGCGATTTCAGCGTGGTTTCGAACAGGTCGGCCCCGACGGTCTCGCGCAAATGCTTCATGTCGTCCGTGGTCTGACCGGCGGAGATCATCAGCTTTTTCGCCAGCAGCATTGTGGCCGCCGCAAAATCCTTCTCGCCCAGCTTGGCAAAGCGATCGCGTTGGTTGAGCAGGGATTCCAGCGCTACGGCGCTGCGGGGAGTGGCGGTGTCGCTCATTGAATTTTCTCTCGTACTTCCTTGAGCAGGCTCTCGATGATGCCGAGCGCGTCACCGGGCCATTTGGCCTGCAGCGTCGGCTCCGGGCCAAGCTCGATCGGGTTGGTGGCAAAGCCCTGCTTCATCGGGATGACCGTGTCGAACATGTCGAACTCGGTTTCCTTGGCGCTGGCGGCCTCGCGCATGGCATTCAGCACGACTTGCTGGTGCGGCGTGCCATCATAGCGGGTGGCAAGCACGCAGGGCAGGTTCTCGATATCGCGGTTGCGGAGGTTTCGCATGATATCGCCCGTGAACAGGTCGAGGCCGAGTGTGGACATGAAGTCCGGAATGGTTGGTACAATGATCAGGTGGCTGGCGGCGAGGACGGTTTCGGTCATCACCGAAATGCCGGGAGGGCAGTCGCAGATGATGACGTCGTAGTCCGCCTTCAGCTTCTCGAAATCATCGCGCATGCGGCGGCCAACCTGGCCCTGCAGCGCTTCCATGGAATAGCCCTTGGCGGTCAGCTCATAGATCAGCTCGCGCTCGGTCTTGCGCAGACGCGGCGAGGACGGGATCAGGTCCAGTTCGAGCGGCTTGCCATTATAGCTGACATCAGAAGCGTCGGTGACGATGAATTCCGACAGGCGCTTGTGCTCGCCAGCGAAGAAATTCTCCAGCAGCCAGTCGGAAATCGTGACGTAATCATTGATGGCTTGAAAGAGGTGCTCGTCGCCTTCATGGCCGTAGACCAGCAGGGACGCATTGGCCTGTGTATCCAGGTCCACCACCAGTGTGCGAAAGCCATTGGCCGCAAAAGCTTCTGCCAGACTGACACAAGTAGTGGTTTTGCCAACGCCGCCCTTGGAGTTGGCGACGGAAATGACACGTGCCGACATTCTGTAAGCTCCTTTGCCCCTGATCGAATGGCGAAAGAGCAGATTTGCGCCCGTCTGGCTATGGCTGCGGGCCAAGAAAATACAGGGATAGTGACCGGTTAATCCTCAACTATTTCGCCATAGCGGACTGATTTTTCGCGACTTTTCCAAGCTGAATCCGATGGGGGTGGCGAGGATTTAATTTCTGCTCATCAACGCAAATGGAGCAGCGCCCCTCATGAACCCGATCTGGCCCTTCAACCGTCGCCCGCGCGAGGCGAAATCCGTGCCCCCTCTGGTAGCGCTATCCGAGGTGGGTGAGGCCCGTTGGGGCAGCCGGGACGGCGCGGCCCTGACGCGGGACGGATATCTGGCCAATGCCATTGCCTATCGGGCGGTCCGCATGGTGGCGGAGGCGGCGGCTGCGGTGCCGCTGGTCACGGCGCATGAGGGCGCGAGCCGCCTGTTGCGACGGCCCCAGCCGGACGGCATTGCGACCGAATTGTTCGAGACGGCCTATTCCCAGCTCCAGCTGACCGGGAATGCGTTCCTGGAAGGGGTGCGACTGGAGGCGGCGGACGGGGCGGGAGTGTCGGCGCTTTATGCGCTGGCCCCGTCCGCCATGCGGCCGGTTGCGAATGCGCGCGGATGGGTCGAGGCCTGGGCCGTGCGTGAGCGTCATGGCGAGCGACTGATCCGGCGCGATGCCGAGACCGGCTGGAGCCCCGTGCTGCACCTGAAACTGTTCAACCCGGTTAGCGACACGATGGGGCTTCCGCCGCTTGGCGCCGCAAGGCGGGCGCTGGACTTGCACAATGCGAGCGCCGACTGGGCCAAGGCCCTGATCGACAATTCGGCCAAACCCTCCGGCGCGCTGGTCTATGGCGGGCATGGGCGGATGCCGCCGGACCAGTTCGACGCGCTGAAGGCTGAGCTGGAAGGCATGTATTCCGGCGCGGCGAATGCCGGGCGGCCCCTGCTGCTGGAAGGCGGGCTGGACTGGCGGCCCATGTCGCTGTCGCCGGCAGAGATGGATTTCCTTCAGGCGCGGCATGGCGCGGCGCGGGAGATCGCGCTGGCGCTGGGCGTGCCGCCCATGCTGATCGGCATTCCGGGAGATAATACGTATTCGAACTACAAGGAGGCCAATCTCGCCTTCTGGCGGATGACCGTATTGCCGCTGGTGCAGAAGATGGCGGCGGCGCTGTCGGCCTGGATGGATGTGCCGTTCGGGGCGGAGGTCGAGGTACGCGCGGACATTGATCGCGTCCCCGCCTTGTCGGCCGAGCGCGATGCGCTCTGGGCGCGGCTCGAGGGCGCGAGCTTTGCGACAGGCGAAGAGAAGCGAAAGCTTGCGGGGCTGCAGCCATGAAGCTCGACCGGAAAGTGACGTTAGGATTCCTCGTCGCCGTGCTGGTGCAGACCGGCGGGGCGCTGGTCTGGGCGGGCGCGGCAGCGGAGCGGATCTCGACGCTGGAAGACACGGTGCGCGATCGCCGCAGCGTGGTCGAGCGGCTGGCGCGTGTCGAGGAGGGCGTGGACCGGATGGAAAGCCAGCTGGACCGGATCGAGCGGCGATTGGAGGGCGCGGATGAGTAGGGGTGTGTTTCCTGGGGGGAGTCCGGTGGACCCCCACCTGTCCTCCCCCTCGCAGGGGGAGGAACGCCAACGGCATGTCCGGTCTGTTCTCCCCCCTGGAAGGGGGGAGTTAGAGGGGGGTCTTCGAACGCGGAGGCCAATCCTCATCGAAGGTTATGCCTCGCTGTTCGGTGTGCCGGATGCGAGCGGAGATGTCGTGCGGGCGGGCGCCTTTGCCCGCAGCCTGCAGCGGGGCACGCAACTGCCCATGCTGTTGCAGCACAGGCCCGGCGCCATGGTCGGGCGTTGGGTGCGGATGATCGAGGATGGGCGGGGGCTCTATGTGCGCGGTCTCGTCGAAGGTGTCGCGGCGCGGTCACTGGTGGCGCAGGGGCTCAGCGGCCTCTCCATCGGGTTTCGCCCGCGCCTCTGGAATGCACGGCGCCCGGATGGGCGGGAACTGGTCGAGGTGGACCTTGTCGAAGTTTCCCTCGTGACCAGTCCGATGCAGGCACGGGCGCGGTTTTCCCTGCTGGGGGCGGAGGCGAAAGCGGCGTGAACTGGAAGCCCGCGCGCGTGCTTCGACCCCGGCCATCGCTGGGGCAGGCTTCGCTCAGCATGAGCGCTTTGAAAGTACGGAACTCATCCTGAGCGACGTCGAAGGATGATGGATTTGAGAGGAATGGAGACAACATGACCAAGGAAACCAAGATGGCGGGCGGCGGCGATGCCGAACTGATGGCCGCCTTTGCCGCCTATACCGAGGCGAATGATGCCCGGCTTGCCGAGATCGAAGCCAGGGGCACAAGCGATCCGCTGACGGATGAGCGGCTGTCGCGCATTGACCGGCGGCTCGAAGCGCTGAGCTTGAAAATGGCCCGGCCGGAGGCAGGCGAGGGGAAGACCGCCGACGAGGATGCGCGCAGCGCGGCCTGGGGGCGATATTTGCGCAGCGGCGATGATAGCGGGCTGTCTCGGCTCAACGTGAAGGCGCAGGAAGGGCCACGCGTCAAATCCCTGCCGGTGATGGAGGCGCGCGAGGGGGCGGGCCTGCCCTCTGTCTATGGCCGGATGCGGGTTGGCGGTCAGGTGATCTGGGCGGCCCGCTTCAAGGAGACGAAGACGACGCGGCGGGCGAGCAGCAAGGGTGGACCGAAGGTCACCGAGTATGATTATTCGGTCAGCTTTGCCGTGGCGCTAGGCGAGGGGCCGATCCTCGGCGTGCGGCGGGCCTGGGCGAATGGCGAGGCGTTCGACCTTTCCGGCGTGGTGCACCGGGTCTATCCCGGCGATGAGACGCAAGAGCCAGACCCACTGATCGAGATGATCGAGGGCGAGGCACCGGCCTATCGCGGGACGGCCTATATCGTGTTTGAGGATCTGCCGTTGGAGGCGTTTGGCAACCGGCTGCCGCAGCTCTCCGTCGAGGTCGAGCGCGTGCCGCCGGGCGGGTCTGAGCCGGGATTAGGCGATGTGGTGACGGGCGTGAACATCATCCCGGCCTCGGGCGAATTCGTCTATGCGACCGAGAATGTGCGGGAACAGAGGTTTCCGGGACATGAGCGCGCGTTGAATGCGTGGTCCGGCGAAGCGCGGGCAGATTTCCTTGTGTCGCTGGACCAGTTGGAAAGTGATCTGCCGAACGTGTCACGCGCGGCGCTGACGGTCGGTTGGTTCGGGACCAGTATCGAGGCGGGGGCGTGCGAAATCCATCCGGGCGTGGAAACGCGCGAGCGGGTAACGGTGCCCTATGCGTGGCAGGTGGCGGGTGTCGCGCGGGGCGATGCCTTTGTCATTTCCCGCGATGAGGACGGCCATCCGAATTATGGGGGCACGCCTGCGGATCGGTGCGTCATCGGCGCTATTCAGGAGATGAAAGCGCGGGGGCTGTCTGTCACGCTGTCACCCTTCCTGTTCATGGATAGCGAGGGCTTTCCCTGGCGCGGGCGGATCGGCGTGTCGACAGATGGCACCGCGGCGGCGCGCAGTGAGATTGATAGTTTCGTAAGTGGCGCGAACGGGTTCCGGCGCTTCATCCTGCATCATGCTGGGCTGGCCGCCGAGGCGGGCGGGGTCGAGGCGTTCCTGATCGGCAGCGAGATGGTGGGCCTCAGCCGCGTGCGGGATGCGACGGGCGCGTTTCCGTTCGTTGAGGCGCTGGTGGCGCTCGCGGCGGAGGTGAAGGCGATCCTTCCGGGGGCGGAGGTCTCTTACGGCGCGGACTGGACCGAGTATGGCGCCTATGTGCCGGGGGACGGATCGGGCGATGTCCTGTTTCCGATGGATGCGCTCTGGACGAGTGCGGATGTCGATTTCGTCGGCGTCGACTGGTATCCGCCGCTGGGGGATTGGCGTGATGGCGACGATCATCTCGATGCGCTGGCAGGATATGCCGCGGCGGATGATCCGGCCTATCTGACGTCCCAGATCGCGGGTGGGGAGGCGTATGACTGGTATTATGCGGATCAGGCTGCGCGCGATGCGCAAGTGCGTACACCGATCAATGATACAGCGCATGGCGAGCATTTCGTGTTCCGACAGAAGGATATCGCCGGCTGGGCGGGCGCGTATCATCACGAGCGTCCGGGCGGGGTGCGCGCGGCGACGCCGACCGGATGGGTGCCGGGGATGAAACCCGTTCGCCTGATGGAAATCGGTTTTGCGGCGGTCGACAAGGGCGGCAATGCGCCGAACCTGTTCTACGATCCCAAGAGCAGCGAGAGCGCGCTGCCACCCTATTCGAGCGGGGCGCGGGACGAAGTGTTCCAGCGGAGGGCATTGGCGGCGGTGTTGCCGCACTGGGAGACGAGCCCGCTGGTTGAAGCGGCTTATGTTTGGGCGTGGGACGGGCGACCTTTCCCGGCCTGGCCGCTGAAGGAAGAGGTCTGGAGCGATGGCGGCAATTGGGCGCGCGGGCACTGGCTGAATGGACGGTCAGGCCTTGCGCCGTTGGCCGATGTGGTGGCGGATATCTGCGCCCGGGGCGGCGTGGCGGCGGTCGATGTGTCCGGGCTCGATGGTATTGTCGAAGGCTATGGGCTGGACGGGGTGCATTCGGTGCGGGCGGCGCTGGAGCCGCTCAGGGCAGCGTATGGCTTCGAGTGCGTGGAGCGCGGCGGGGCGCTGGTGTTTCGCATGGCGGGCGAGGGCGGCGTGCTGGATGTGGCGTCCGGCGCGCTGGTCGAAGGCGGACTGAAGAAGACCCGCGCCCTGCTCGACAAGGCACCGGCGCGGCTCAGGTTGACCCATGTTGATCTTGAGGCGGACTATCAGCCGGGCATGGCGGAGGCGCGATTTGACGGCGGTGATGCAAGGCTGGTGCAGGATGTGGCCCTGCCGCTGGCGCTGGGAGCGAGCCGGGCGGAGGCGGTGGCCGGGGCGCTGCTGGCATCGGCGGCGAGTGGAGAGACGGCGATGTGCGCGTTTTCACTATCGGCGCTTGCATTGGAGCCGGGGGATGGGCTGCGCGTGGAGGACGGGCCGGTCTGGCGTGTCACGGATGTTGTCGACCGGGGCGGCGTACGGGCGCTGACCTGCCGGGAGGAGGTTGCCGCGATGCCGCGCGTGCGGGCGGGCGAGGCGGGCAGCGCGCCGCCGGCTGCGCCTGTATTCGGCGGGGTGGACCTTGTCGTCATGGATGCGCCGAGCCTGCCGGAGTTTGGCGAAGGCGTTGGGCCGCTGGTGGCGGCATGGGCGGATCCGTGGCCGGGAGAGGTGGTCGTGTCTGCCGGTCTGGCCGACGACGCGCTGAGCGAGGCGGTGCGACTGGACCGGCCGGCGGTAGTCGGGCGGCTGACGGAAGCGTGCGGCGCGGGGCCGGTGGGGCGGTGGGACCGCGCAAATGCGCTGGATGTGTATTGTCCGGGCGGAGAGTTTGCGAGCCTGCCGGAAGATCGTGTCCTGTCGGGCAGCAACGCCGCGCTGCTGGAGACGGCTGCCGGCTGGGAATGTGTGCAGTTTGAACAGGCGGACCTGATCGCGCCCGACACATGGCGTCTGACCGGGCTGTTGCGGGGGCAGCGAGGGAGTGTGCCCGGCGACGCAGCGATTGGCGCGCGGTTGGTGATGCTGGATGCGGCGGTGGGGCGGGCACGCCTTGGCGGGGAGGCCTATGGGGCGGAGCTGGTCTGGCAGGCCAGGGCGGATGATATCCCACAGACGGCCATGTTCGAGGACCGTGCGGGTCTGCCCTGGCCTGTGGCGCATCTGCGTGTGCGGGCGGACCAACTCAGCTGGACCAGGCGCGGATCGGATGTGCCAGAAAGCTGGGCCATGCCGGAGGCGGAGAATGCCGGACGGTTTGCCGTCGGGTTCGATATGGGGGCGGGATTTGGCGATCCAGTGGTGGTGAACGTACCGTTTGTGGAATGGCCTGTCGGCGCTGCCTCAGCGCGGGTGGCGGAGATTGGGGCGGACGGGCGAACTGGGTTGTGGGCGGTGATTTAAGAGCTGCAGCACGTATCGGGTGGCGGCGTTTGGCGCGCTTCGGCAGATTGGCCGGCATAAATTCAGGAGCCCACCATGACATTCCAGATTACCGGTCTCGCCGCCGAGACGTTTGCGCATTTGCCGAGCCTGACCGAGGCCGAACTTGCGGTGCATAACATTCAGAAAATCGTTGCGGATGTGAGTCCCGGCTTTCCCTGCCGGGTGAGTTTGCAGGACGCTGCGATTGGGGAGACGCTCTATCTCCTCAACCATACCTATCATGATGAGGCGACGCCCTACCGGGGCTCGCATGCCATCTTCGTGCGCGAAGGTGCGGCGGAATATGTGCCAGCCAAAGGCGAAGTGCCGGAGGTTCTGGCGCGGCGTCTGATTTCGATTCGAGGTTTCAATGCAGCGCATGACATGGTGGCGGCCGATGTGGTCAAGGGGTCTGAACTTGGCGTGGCAATCCCGTCCATGCTGGCGTCCGAGGGGGTTGCCTATCTGCATTTGCACAATGCCAAACCGGGATGCTTTGCGGCGCGGGTTGATCCGGTAAGGTAATATCCGGGTTTCATTACGGTTCCGGACATCCTAACTGTGATCGGATATCAGATTCGTGACTGGAAGGATTTCCCGCCCTTGGCCCTCGATCCCTATAAAGTGCTCGGCGTTGACCGCTCGGCCAGCGAGGCCGAAATCAAGAAGGCGCATCGCCAGAAAGCAAAGGATTTGCATCCGGACCAGAATCCGGACGATCCCAAAAAGCTGGAAGCTTTCAAGCAGGTCTCGCAGGCATGGGACATTCTTGGCGACAAGGAAAAGAGAGCCAAGTTCGACCGTGGCGAGATTGACGGCGACGGCAATCCGACCGGCTTTGGCGGCGGCTATCCGGGCGGCGGGCCCGGCGGCGGGGGACAGCGCTGGGAAACACGCGGCGGTGGCAACCCGTTTGGCGGCGCGCAGGGCGACCCATTCGAGGATATCCTGTCCGGCATGTTCGGGGGTGGCCGGTCGCGGCGCAGCGGGCCGGTCAAGGGCCGTGACGTACGCTATCGCGTGACGATCGACTTTGCGGATTCAGTCACGGGCGCGCGACGGCGCATGACCATGGCCGACAATACAGCGCTGGATGTGAATATTCCGGCAGGCATTGAATCTGGGCAGACGCTACGTCTGAAAAGTCAGGGGCAGGCATCGCCCAATGGCGGACCGCCCGGAGACGCCTTGCTGGAGGTTGAAGTGAAGCCCAGCAGCGTCTGGGAACGCGATGGCAAGGATCTGCGCATGTCAGTACCGATCGATCTCAAGATCGCGGTGCTCGGCGGCAGTGTCGAGGTGAAGACACCGTCCGGCCCGGTGACATTGAAAGTTCCTGCGGGCTCCAATACCGGCTCTCAATTGCGTTTGCGCGGCAAGGGTGTGCAGACATCCACGCCGGGCAATCTCTATGCCCGACTTGAAATCGTGCTGGATGATCCGAAAGATGACGGGCTGAAAGCCTGGGCTGAAGGGCGCTAGGCGACCTCGATCTCGAAAATAGGATTGTCGGCCAGCACGCGGGCAACCATGTCCTCGAACGGGGCGGGAGCGGCAATCAGGTAGCCCTGCAATTCCTCGCATGCCAGCTGGGCCAGCGCTTCGGCCTGGTCTTCGGTTTCAACACCTTCGGCCACGACCGGAATGTCCAGCGAATGGGCGAGGTGGATGATCGCCTCGACAATGGCGCGGGATTTTACATTGGCATTCATGGACGTCACGAAGGAGCGGTCGATCTTGATCCGGTCGAACGGGAAATCCTGAATATAGCTCATGGACGAATAGCCGGTCCCGAAATCATCCAGAGAAATCTTGATGCCGAGCGCTTTCAGATCAAGCAGGATGCTGGTGGCGAGCTGGGTGTTGTGGATGATTGCGGTTTCCGTGATCTCCAACTCAAAGCGCTCTGGATCAAGCCCGGTCTGATCGAGTGCGGTGCGAACATGGTCGACCAAGTCCGGATCGAGCAACTGGCGGGCAGACAGATTTACGGCCACCGTCTCCTTGCCCGACCATTGGCTGGCTGCAGAACATGCAGCGAAGATGGTCCAACGTCCGATATCATTGATCAGCATGCTCTGCTCTGCCAGGGGAATGAACTCATCCGGGCCGATTAGGCCGACATTTGGCCGATTCCAGCGGATCAGCGCTTCCCGGCCGACAATGGCACGCGAGGATGCGCTGACTTTCGGCTGGAAGTGCAGGACGAATTCGTCATTCTCTATCGCCTTGTGGAGCGCGCGTTCGAGATTGCGCTTTTCGATCTGGCGTTTGTGCAGAATGGCATCATAGAACCGTACACAACCGCGTCCGTCAGCCTTGGCGGAGTAAAGCGCGCGGTCTGCAAAGGTGAGGATGCGGGCAGGGCTGGTCGCGCGTTGTGGGACGATTGCGATGCCGATACTGCCGCCGCAGTTCAGCGTTCGCTTGCCCATGGCCAGTGGTTCGGAAATGGCGGCCAGTATGTTGTTCGCAACCCGGGTAACCTCTTCGGGAGTGGATCGGCCGCGCACCAGAACGGCAAATTCATCCCCCCCGAGACGGGCCACCATGTCCTTGTCAGACAGCTGGTTGGAAATACGGCGGCCCACCGCCTTGAGGAGCGTGTCTCCAGCGCCATGGCCGTACTGATCGTTGACTTCCTTGAACTCGTCCAGATCAATGATCATGACGGCCAGGTTCTTGCGATGCTCAGCGTCTTTGCTGACAGACGATTCAAGCGCCATATTGAAGGCAACCCGGTTGGCCAGGCCTGTCAGAGTGTCACGGTAAGCGAGTGCGCGCACACGGGCTTCGGCGCGGATGCGCTGGGTCATGTCATGAACCGCAAAGAAGACGAAATCTTCGTTTGTGTCCTCAGTGCGCCGACTGGAGATCGTGGCGATCATCTCACGGCCATCTGCGAACCGGATGCGGCGTTCGCCATAATCCCGGTTTTCCTTCAGGGAGAAGGTCTCGTCTTCAATCTGGAAAAGGTCCTGAACAGAGCGACCCGACAGTTTTGGCAATCGATCCACATCCGCCAGATGGCCCAGATCCTTCAGGTCTTTGAGGTCGCTCAAGCGGTCGCTGAACATGATCCGTGCGGCCATATTGGTCTGGAGGACGAGACCATCAGCTGACACCATGAAGAGACCTTCGCTGCTTGAATCAGCCAGCACGGACAATTTGCGTTGTTCCTTGTGGCGAAGTCGCTGGAAATTACTATCGAGGCCGGCCGCAAGGGCGGAGAGGACCACCACGACCAGCATGGCGACGGCGATGATTGCGCTGAGGCCGGTGGTGTGAAGGGCAACTATCGGCGTACTCAGGCCTCTGATCGGGATCAGGGTTGTGCCGGACGCGCTGACAAAGTGAATGGAGATGACCGCCAGTACGCTGGTGACTGTGGCGATCGCCGTGCTCCAGCGGACATTCGAGTTCGCGCCGAGCAAATAGGTGCCGACATAGCCCAGGAAGCCGAGCACCATTGCGGCTGTGATGATGATTGTATCGTACTCGATTACGGCAGAGGCGCTCAGCGCCGACATGCCATAGAAATGCATTCCGGCCACGGCAGCGGTCGCGATGCCTGCGCATGCCAGACGAAGCGTGCCATCCGCGTTCAGTCGCAGCAACAATGCTGTGGTGACGAAGCCAGCGACAGAGATAAGGGCGGACACGATTGTGCGACCCGCGTCGAAGACGATTTCGAATCCGGGTTTGTAACCGAGCAGCGCGATGAAGTGGGTGGCCCAGACCCCGAGGCCTACAACTGTGCCGGCGGCAATCGCCCACAGGATCTTGTTGCGGGTCACCAATGCAGCCTGGCTGCGATAGTAGATGATCAGGGAACAACAATTGCTGAATGCCAGGACGAACAAGGAGGCAAGCACGTGCTTCCAGTCATGCTCCGTCGTTATGCAGTTCAACACTTCGTACATCTGAAAGTAAAAATCCTTTTACGGGATTTTCATGCAGATGATTACGTTACCAAAAAACAAACCCTACTGTGTCAATCTGGGGCCACTCTGCCGGTTTTGGAAGGATGAGAAAAATTTTCGGTAACTTGTCGAAAACGTGCCTTCTGTATGTTTGATTACAGAATCAAGTGACGGGGTGTCGTTCTTGCGGTGGCCGGAAACGTGTAAGTAAACAAATCGGGGAGAAATATTAATGATCGACCGCCGGACAAATTCGAGGCGCCGTCAAAATGTGAAACTGGTGCTCGCCAGCCTGGCTGTTCTGTCTGCGTGCGCACATCCGAACCGGCCGGTTTCCCCCATTGAATCCGACACGCTTGCCTATTCTTCGGCCATTTCGGATGCCCGGCAGGAACAATTGCTGATGAATATTGTTCGCCTGCGATACAATGATCCTGTCACCTTTGTTGATGCTGAGCGGATTACCACAACCGAAAACACCCAGATCAACGGCATGCTGGCGTCAGCGCTGGCGCTGGGCGGGCAGAATCTGGATGAAGTCCTGAATGGAAATGTCGGCACCAATATGAGTAGTCAGCCCTCGATCGCCTATTCGGCGTTGAGGGGGTCGGACTATGCCCAACAGATCCTGCAGCCATTGCCGCCGGCGACCATCTTCCTGATGAGCCAGTCGGGCTGGAGCGTCGAACGGTTGATGTTGTGTTGCGTCTCCCGAATTGGTGATCTCGAGAATGCGCGGGCAGCCGCCGGGCCAACCCCGCCGGTCATGCCGGACAATACGCGCTTTCGCGAACTGGCCGCGCTGATGCGTTCGCTGCAGGAACGCGGACAATTGATGGTGCAGGTCGTCGATCCGGACACATCCGAGACCGATGGAGATGGCAAGCCGCGTGTGATCCTCAAATGGGATCGTACCTCGGAACTCGGCCAACAACTCGCCGACTTCTTTCGGCGCTATTGGGTGTCGGATGTCAGTGTGATTCCGGGTGACCGCTACATCACGGAGATATCAACGCGGGGCAATGCCCTCGGCGATTATGCGGCGCGCGGGCGATCTCTGCTCGGCGTGTTGTCGGCGTTGTCGCAATCGGTTCACGTGCCCGAGGCGCACCGCGACATTGCCCGTGCCTCGCAACCTGTCCTGGAATATTCGGACGACCCCTGTCGGGCACCGGGAGGCTGGCATGATGTGAATGGCGGCCTGTTTGCCGTGCAATCGGCGGCGGCGCGCCCGACCACTGCGACGATAGCGGTCGAGTATCGTGACTATTGGTTCTATGTCGATGACCGCTGCCATGATGCCAAGGAAACCCTGAACCTGCTGGATCACCTCTATGCCCTGCAGGCGGGTATCAGTTCCGATGCGACGACGTTGCTGCTGCTCGGCGGCTAGGTCTGTCGCAGCTGTTACAGAGCGGAGGCTCCCGTCTCGCGAGAGAGGCAGCGGGCCCATCAATATTCAACCCTAAAGCGGGCGAATATGATTGCCGCAGAGCGGGTTTGGTCTATCTTCCCATTCGAAAAATGGGATTGGACCAATGCTGGGCCATCTGCGCCATATAGTTCGATCACGTACGGTCGAAGATATATTTGACAGATCCGTTGCCGCTTTGCGCGAGATTGGACTGACCCGCGTCTATTTTCAGGGTCCCATCGGAAGTGACCGGTCGCTGACCCGAAACACGGCGAGCTTCGGCTTTCCTGAGACGTGGCAGAAATCATACGAACTGAACTGGCAGGTTCACGACCCGATCCCGGACGCCGCTTCCAGAATTGGCGGGCCGCTATACTGGCACCGCCTGCCATCATCGGTGTCGCTCTCAGAGAATGAACTCGCCTATATGGAGTTCCTCAGAGAGATGCAGATGGGTCAGGGAATCTGCATGCTCCAATATGGCAATGTGTCGAGAGTGGGTCTGATCGCGGCCAGCACGGATCCTGACGGACCGGAAGTCGAGAGCATTGACCGCGAGTTCTTTCAGTTTGTGGGCATGTCGTCCTTCATGCGATTTTGCCAGTTGGTAACCATGGACCCGGACATACCGGTCCAGCTGTCCGGTCGCGAACAGGACGTCCTCTACTGGATGGCGCAGGGCCGCAGCAATAGTGCCATCGCCGATGTGCTTGGCATCCGTCAGGACACGGTCAATACATATGTGAAGCGTATCTTCGCCAAGCTGGAAGTGTTCGACCGAACCTCGGCCGTGATGAAGGGGGTCCGTCAGGGAATGGTCATCGTGTCGGACCCGATTTCTGAGCTTGTCGCCGACCAGATGAGAGCGAAATATCGAAGAGATGGATAGTATTTCTACTATTCTGCTTGAAAATATTGCGCGAGCCCTCACAATCCTCCTCGAGTCCGGGGAGGCAGTGGCGTGCTCAACAAGTTGAAGGGCCTGATAGAGGCGCGATCGTTGCAGGACCTGCGCGAAGCGGCCGTCTCGGCCTTTGGCGAGATGGGTGTGCCGCGGCTTTTGTGTCTGTCCCCGGTTGGCCATGATCGCTCGGTAGGTCGCGGGCTGACCAATGCAGGCTTTCCGGAAGAGTGGGAAACCGCCTATCGCGATACCCGTCATATGGACGACCCGCTGCCAGACATTTCGGTGCGGATCGGAACGGCCTTTCGCTGGCATGACTTGCCAAACGATGTCGTGCTGAATGAGCGGGAAACCCGATACCTTTCAGACTTGTCCAAATGGGGCATGGCGAAGGGCATATGCGTCGCCACTTACGGGTCGGCGGCGCGGGTCGGCTTCATCGCCGCCAGTTCGGAATCCGGAGAAGATGATCTGGACGGAGTCGATTTGTCGCTTTTCCAGATTGGCGCCGAGACCGCCTATCTGCGTTATTGCCAGCTGATGTCGGCTGAGCTGCAATATGAGATGAACCTGTCCAGCCGCGAACTCGACGTGTTGCACTGGATGGCGCAAGGCCGCAGCAATGCGGGCATCGCGGACATGCTGGACCTCAGCCAGGAGACTGTTGGCACTTACGTGAAACGAATCTTTGCCAAGCTGGACGTGTTCGACCGAACCTCCGCCGTGATGAAGGGCGTAATGCGCGGGCTCGTGATCGCGTCAGACCCGAACGTCGAGGCAGCCGCGCAACAGCGTCGTGCGCGTCCGAAACGTGCTTGATTGCCCATCCTGTTGGCACCAATCGCAGCCTGAACGAATCCGACGGCATATGTTCACTTGGTATTCAGAGCCTGATGCCTATACAGCCATGGTATGAAACGGATTTCTGCCCTTCTTCTGGCCATGGGCCTTGTGGTGACGCCTCCGGCGATCGCTCAGGACTGGCGTAACCAATGGTCGCCCGGCCAGGCGCGCGATTCGGTGCGGCAGGGCAAAACCGTTCCCCTCAGCCAGATTTTCCAGAGCCTGAAGCGGCAATATGGCGGCTATCAACTCGGTGCAGACCTGTTCGATAATGGCGGCAAGCCGCAATACAAGATCGACTGGATGACGGGGGATGGCCGCAAGATGCGCTTTACGGTGGACGCCCGTACGGGTGCAGTCCTTGACCGGCAGGGTGCTTGACCCGACATTGCTTATTAGATCGGAGGGACGTGTAGATGCGTATCCTGGTAGTTGAAGATGATTCAGACTTGCGCCGCCAGCTGGCCGATGTGCTCTCACAGTCAGGCTATGCTGTGGACCTCGCCGCAGATGGCGAGGATGGCCATTTTCTGGGCGACACCGAACCCTATGATGCGGTGATCCTGGACCTCGGCCTGCCGAAGATGGACGGCGTCAGCGTCCTGAAGAAATGGCGTGCGGACGGAAAATCCTTCCCGGTCCTGATTCTGACCGCCCGCGATTCGTGGAGCGAGAAGGTGGCTGGCTTTGATGCCGGCGCTGACGATTACCTCACCAAGCCGTTCATTACCGAAGAGTTGCTGGCGCGCTTGCGCGCCCTGTTGCGCCGCGCCGCCGGTCACTCTGCCGCGACGCTGGAGGCTGGCAAGCTGGTGGTCGATACGCGCGCCGCCCGTGCCAGTGTGAATGGCGAACCTGTGAAACTGACCGCGCACGAATATCGCGTTCTGTCTTACCTGATGCATCATATGGGCCGCGTCGTGCCGCGCACGGAACTGGTCGAACACATCTACGATCAGGATTTTGATCGCGACTCGAACACGATCGAGGTCTTCATCGGTCGCCTGCGCCGCAAGATCGGGCAGGACCGTATCCAGACCGAGCGGGGCCTTGGCTACCGCCTTGTCGTGCCGGATGCCGAAACCCGCGTCGTCGGATAAGGCCCGCACCGCGCCGGAGCCCGGACCATGAGCGACAGCGCCCCTTCAAACCCGACCCTGCTGGACCGCTGGACGCGCCTGTCATTGGCGCGGCGGATCATGCTGGCAGCGGCGGTGTGGGGCTTGGTCGTGCTGGTCGGCGGCGCGCTCGCCTTGTCAGCGGTCTATCGCGCGCAGACGCTCAGCTTGCTGGAAGAGGATCTGGAACAGAATCTTGTTGGCCTGACCCGCGAGATGACTCGGGAAGGGGCGTTTCTCGAAGATGGCCAGGTCACGGATTCCCAGCGCGAATTCTTTCTCGGGGATGTGCGTTTTCGCACGCAATATTCCGGGCGCTACTGGGCCATTGTGGGGGTCAGCTCCGAAGGCGACATCGCGGGAGACATTCGCTCGCGCAGCCTCTGGGACGAGCCCGTTCCCCTCAGCGACGGTCAACTGGATCGGACGCTGGCCAATCCCGGCATGACGCAGTTCGGGGACTTTGACCTTGTTGGTCCGGCCGGACAGCATGTGCGCGTGGCGTCTCGCGCGATCCTGATCGCCAATCGTGACACGCCGCTTGTTCTGGTGGCGGCGGCTGACCGCGCGGCCAATGATGCGGCGGCGACGCGCTTCCGGAATTTGTTGCTGGGCACGATGATTGCCCTGTTCGGCGGTGTGTTCGCGGCGATGGTCGCGGGCATATCGTTCTCGCTGCGTCCGTTGCGGCGCATCGGGGATGACGTTGCCGAGGTGCGTGAAGGCACGCGGCAGAAACTGTCTGAGGATTATCCGGCCGAAGTGCGCCCGCTCGCCGATGAATTGAACAAGCTGCTTGAGCATAACCGGCAGGTGGTCGAGCGCGCGCGGACGCATGTCGGTAACCTTGCCCATGCCCTGAAGACGCCGCTGGCCGTGCTGCGCAACGAGGCGACCGGTGATACTTTGCTGGATGATGTGGTGCGTCGCCAGTCGGAAAACATGCAGACCAATGTCGAGCATTACCTGAAGCGCGCGCAAATGGTGGCGCGGGCGCAGACATTGGGCGCACGGACCGAGTTGCGCCCTGTGATCGATGGCATCGCACGCATGTTGAACCGGCTATATGATGCAAGGGGCGTCAACGTGTCCGTTGACGGCGGGGTCGGGGCCGTGTTCCGGGGAGAGAAACAGGATCTGGAAGAAATGGTCGGCAATCTGATGGAAAACGCCTGCAAATGGGCCCGGAGCGAAGTGATGGTGCGGGTTCGCGATGGGGCAGAGGCGCTGACCATAGAGGTAGAGGATGACGGCAAGGGGCTGACGCAAGAAGAACGGGCGGGCGCCCTGAAGCGCGGCGTGCGCCTCGATGAGACCACCCCCGGCACCGGACTGGGCCTGTCCATCGTCAAGGAACTGGCCGAACTGCATCGCGGCAGTCTCGATCTGGGGGATTCCGGCATGGGTGGCCTGAAGGCCGTGTTGAAGTTTCCAAAATCATGACACGTCGGAACGGTATCATCCTCGCACTTTGTCTGGCGGTGGCGATTGGTGGATATCTGCTGGTCGGCAAACCCGGAATGGGCGATTTGCCGATGAAAGACCGGCAGGCTGGCCTGATGGAGAAAATCCGTACCGATCCGGGCGCGCTGACCCAGGCTGAAACGCTGTCGCGTCTTGAGGCGACCGTGGTGGAACGCCCTGACGATCCCCAGCCACACTATTTCATTGGTGAGATCCTGCGCGCGCAGGGACGCACGTCGGATGCAGCAAGGGCCTACCAGTCTGCCTTGCGGCGGGACAATGAATTCATGCCGGCCTTGCTGGCGCTTGGCGATGCGCTGGTCGAGCTGAACAATGGCGCGGTCTCGCCAGAGGCCACGCGCCTGTTCGCCAAGGCCTATGAACTGGATGAAACCCAGGTGCGCGCGGGTATGTGGGCGGCCATGGGTGCGTCGCAGGCAGGCGATCAGGAAAAGGCCGAACAGGCCATGCGCTATATCTATTCGCGCCTGCCGGAAGATGATCCGCGCCGCGAACGGTTCGCCCCGATGATCGAAGCGCTCAGCCAGCCGGAAACCGCGGTTCCTGAAGCGGAATAGTCCGGCTGCATCTGCCGCACTCCCTTTTCGGTGCAAGTCCCCTTATAAGTCTCGCCATGCGCGCACGGACACGACGACTCTATACTTTTGGCATTGCGGCGCTGCTGCTCCTGGCGGCGGCGGTGCTGGCTTTCTTTGCGCTGCGCGAGAATGCCAACCTGTTTTACACGCCGGAAATCCTGGCCGAGCAAGGCCAGCCGGAAGACGGCAAGGTTGTGAAGGTCGGCGGCTGGGTCGAGCCGGGATCACTGGCCTATTCCGAAGATGGCGCGACCATGATTTTCACCGTCATCGACAACAGCCCCCATACGATCCGTGTCAGCTATACCGGCATCGCGCCAGACCTGTTCCGCGAAGGACAGGGTGTGGTGGCAACCGGCCAGTTCGGGCCGGAGGGCGCGTTCACGGCGCGACAGATCCTCGCCAAGCATGATGAAAACTACCAGCCGCGGGAACTGAAGCCGCTGGACGTGGCCGGATGATCGAACTCGGCCATTTTGCGGCCTTCCTGGCGCTGGCAGCGGCGCTGGCGCAGGGCATGTTCGGCCTGACGGGCCAAAGGCGGATGGCGGGGCTGGCCGCTTATGCCGGTTTCGCGGTGATGATCCTGTCTTTCGTGACGCTGATCGTGGCCTTTGCCCGGTCTGATTTCTCGGTCGCGCTGGTGGCGAACAATTCGCACACGCTGAAGCCGATGATCTACAAGATCGCAGGCGCCTGGGGGAACCATGAAGGCTCGATGGCGCTCTGGTGTCTTGTCACGCTTGGCTTTGGCGCAGCAGGTGCGCTGTGGATGCGCACCGGGCGCGACCTGTTCGAGGCGCGCGCGCTCGGCATTCAGGGCCTGCTGGCGGTCGGCGCGCTGGCCTATTTGTTGTTTGCATCGTCGCCCTTCCTGCGGCTGGATCCAGCGCCATTTCAGGGCGCAGGGCTGAACCCGCTCTTGCAGGATCCGGCGCTCAGCATTCATCCGCCCATGCTGTATCTTGGCTATGTCGGATATTCCTTTGTGTTTGCGCTGGCGGCGGCTGGCTTGATGGAAGCGCGGGTCGATTCGGTCTGGGCGAAGGAGGCACGGCGCTGGTCGCTGGCTGCTTTCATTCCGCTTACGCTCGGCATCGCGCTCGGCTCCTACTGGGCCTATTACGAGCTTGGTTGGGGCGGCTGGTGGTTCTGGGACCCGGTGGAAAATGCTTCGCTGATGCCGTGGCTGATCGGGGCTGCGCTGTTGCATTCGGTTGTCGTGACAGAGAAGCGCGAAGGCTTCGGGGCCTGGTCGGCGCTGCTGGCGGTGCTGGCCTTCCTGTTCTCGATCATGGGCGCATTCCTCGTGCGCTCGGGCATCCTCACGTCTGTGCACGCCTTTGCCGTGGACCCGGAGCGGGGCATGCTCTTGCTGTTCGGCCTGCTGACCTATGGCGGCTTTGCGCTGGTGCTGTTTGCCATGCGGGCACCGAAACTGCCGGGCGGGAAGCCGTGGATGTTGCTCAGCCGGGAAGGCGCGCTGATGGCGAACAATATCGTTCTGATCGTTGCGGCGCTGACCGTGTTGCTCGGAACGCTTTTTCCGCTGATGGCAGAGGCAGCCGGCCGGACGATTTCTGTTGGCGAGCCCTATTTCAATCTGACGTTCACGCCGATGCTGGCACTGTTGCTGCTCATATTGCCCGTGGTTCAGGCTTGGGCCTGGGGCAAGGCGGATTTGAAGAACTGGTCCAAATGGGCGATCGCTGGCGGCACGCTGGCGCTGGTCTTCCTCGCCTTGGGAGTTGGCCTTTGGGACATTTCCATCGGCGCAGCACTTGGCCTCGCGCTGGGTGCGTGGCTGGTGATTGGCGCACTGTGGGAATTGAAGCGCCGGGCGATCACGCCGGGGCGGATCTTCCGCCTGCCGCCGCGCGTCTGGGGCATGACGCTGGCCCATATGGGCCTCGGCCTGTTTGTGATCGGCGCGGTGGTCGAGACCACGGGACGGTATGAGACGACGGTGGCGCTCGCAGAAGGCGGATCTGACACAGTGGCCGGCTGGACGCTGACCCTTGATCAGGTGCGCGCAATCGAAGGCCCGAACTGGTATGCCGACCGGGCGCAACTGACCGCGACGCGCGGCAGCGCCAAGGCGATCATGACGCCCATGAAACGCTATTATCCGGCGGCACAAATGCCGACCACGGAAACTGCGATTCACAAGACGGGCACCGGCGATCTCTATGCAGCGCTGGGCGAGCAGCGCATGGTGGATGGCGCGCCGCGCTGGGTTTTCCGGGTCTACTATAATCCGATGATTGACCTGTTATATTTCGGCGTGATCCTGATGGCGCTGGGCGGCGCCTTCAGCCTGTGGCCAAGGCGCAAAGCATGAAACAGTTCGTTGTGATCCTGATCAGTCTGGTGCTTGCCGGGTTCGCTGTGGCCGAAGATGTTGCGCTGGATAACCCGCAACAGGAGGCCCGCGCGCAATCCCTGATGCGCGAGCTGCGCTGTGTCGCCTGCGAGAATGAACCGATTTCCCAGTCCGCCGCGCCAATTGCCGAAGACATGCGCGCGCGGGTACGCGTGATGATCGAGGATGGCGCGAGTGACGAAGAGGTACGCGGCTGGTTCGAGGACCGGTATGGCGAGTTTGTCTTGTTCCGTCCGAGGGCGGACGGTGTAGCGGGCTGGCTACTATGGGGCGGGCCATTCTTGCTATTGCTGTTTGGCGCGTTCATCGGCATCGCGATTGCGCGCTCGCGCAGGGCGCAGGTGGATTCCGTCGAGCCAGAAGACGCCTAGTAGAGTCCGGTTGGCAGGAAGAAACGTCCGCCAAGCCAGACAACCCATCCGCCCAGCGCGATGAACGGCCCGAATGGAATGGGCGTATCGGCATCGACCTTGCGGATTCCGAGCGCCGACAGTCCGATCACGCCCACCAGTGCGGAGGCCGACGCGACGAGCATAATGGGGGCAAGGCCCGCCCAACCAGTCCATACGCCAAGCGCGCCGAGCAGTTTGGCGTCGCCCCGTCCGAGTCCGTCTTTGCCACGCAAGTGGCGATAGCCGAGTTCCACCATCACCAGAATGCCATAGCCGACCAGTCCACCGATCAGGTGCGCCCGCCAGGCTTCAGGCCGGGTCAGCCAGACCATCAGGATGCCGAGCAGGACTGTTGAGGCCGTCAGGGCATCGGGAAGGGTCAATGTGCGAATATCAATGACACTGAGCCCAAGCAGGAGGGCGCCGAGGCAGAGGGTCAATGCCAAAGTGCCAGGCGGCGCGAGGGAAATGCCGCTGGCCAGTAGAGCGCACCCGGCCAATCCGGTCAGAATGATTGTCAGCTTATTATGCAACTGCTCGTCCTTTTGCCCCACCAGAGGGCATCTGGTTGAAGACCATTCGCTTGGCCAGAAATCAATGCTTGTCGAAGCCTGTCTGTGAGACTGTGGGAAAGGATGCCGACGCCGCTCCATAACATTCGTCAGCTGGGTGGGGACGCGCTTGACGATTGCAATGGCCCGGAGATGACGTCCTGGCAGGGACACATTGCCTCCGGAGGCGAATGCCGCAGAACCTTGAAAAGGGCCTGTGCGACGCCGGCAAGGGGTCGGGGCAGCTCGCGTGAAGAGTGACAGGCAACCCAACACTCAGCCTGGCACGATGTGCCGGTTGAGAGGATGTCCTGATCTTCGCTCGAAGCCCCATAGCCTTGTTCCGCAAATAGAATGAGCGCAAAATACTTGGCTTACAAGGGACTTTTGACCGGACTTGCGTAAACTTCATTAAAAAACAGCTTTCTGTAGAGTTACCTTCAGATTCACACTGTTGGGGCAAGTCGACCGGAGGTTGTCGCGTCAAGCCAGGAGAAATCAGGGGCAATTTTCTTACCGGCGCGTGAAAATCGCCTTACTGTCTTTTAATGACCACAATGCTTGTGGCAGGCTTATGCTGGCCCACATGCCCAATACAGGCAAATTTTTCAGTGACTTGGAGACAGGAATGAAGACAATCGGCATATCGAGACAGGCCATGGTAGCTGCGCTGGTGGGCGTGGCGATGGTAGGCTCTTTCTCCCTCGCCCCACAGATCTTCAGCCCGGAGGCGGGTGCCCAGCCGATCCAGATTGAAGCGCCACGGGGCGCGCCGCTCAGTTTTGCCGATTTGATCGAACAAGTTGAGCCTGCCGTGGTCAGCGTCAACGTCACCACCGAGCGCGAAGTCGGCCGTATGGCTGACATGCAGGAATTCTTCGAACAATTTCGCGGCATGCCTGGCCTGGATGAGTTCATGGAACAGCGCCGTCAGGAAGAGGAAGAAGAACCGGAAACGCGCGAGGGTCGCTCGCTTGGGTCGGGCTTCTTCATCTCCAAGGATGGCTACATCGTTACGAACAATCACGTGGTTGAAGGCGCTACGGCCATTCAAGTCGTTCTGAAGGACGGGACGGAGCTCGACGCCGAACTGGTCGGCACCGATGCGCAAACGGATCTGGCTGTGTTGCGTGTCACTGAGCCGGGCGAGTATCGCTTCGTCAGCTTTGGCGACTCCCACACTATGCGCAAGGGCGACTGGGTGGTCGCGCTTGGCAATCCGTTCGGACTTGGCGGCACTGCCACTGCGGGCATCTTGTCAGCCGATGGCCGCGAGATTGGCCCGGACAGCCCCTATACGGATTTCCTCCAGATCGATGCCTCCATCAACCGGGGCAATTCCGGTGGCCCCACCTTTGACCTCAATGGCAATGTGATTGGTGTGAACACGGCGATCTTTTCGCCGACGGGCGGTTCTGTCGGGATCGGCTTTGCGATTCCGGCAGAGCTCGCCAGTGAAGTGACCAAGTCCCTGATCAAGGACGGCAAGGTCTCACGCGGCTGGCTGGGTGTTGCCATCCAGGACCTGACAGATGATATGGCCGAGGCCCAAGGCATCAAGGATGCCAAAGGTGCAATCATTGCCGATGTCACCAATGGCAGCCCGGCAGAAAAAGGCGGCCTCGCACGTGGCGACATCATCCTGTCCGTAAATGGCGACAAGGTCACCGATGCCACATCGACGACGCGGCTGGTCGGCAAACTGATCGCCAATACGCAGAACAAGTTCGAGATTATTCGCGGCGGCAAGAAGCAGACCCTAAATGTCACCGTTGGCGAGCGTCCGAGCAATCCGAATGCGATCGTCGAACCGGCGCTTTCTTCGTCAGCCACGACGGCGCCGGATACCGGCAAGGAAGTGAAGGAAGTTGGCGCGACGTTCGAGAAGATGGACGACGAATTGCGCACCCGTCTTGGCTTGCGTGAAGGCGAAAATGGCCTGCTCGTGTCGGGCATCACCAAGGACGGCGTCATGGAAGAGGCCGGCATTCAGGAAGGCATGGTCATCCTGGAAGTGAACAACAAGCCGGCCACATCCGTCGAAGCCTTCCGCAAGGCAATTACCGACGCCAAGAACGCCAAGCGCACGAAAATTCTGATCGCAGTCCGTATTGGCCAGATCACGAATTATCGCACCATTGACCTGTCGGACGCCGAATAGGAGATTCCGATGCTTGATACGGTTCAGGAAGACACCATGCATGTTCTCGTAATTGAAGATGACATCGAAATGGCCAGCTTCATCGAGAAGGTTCTGGTCGAGGCGGGCCACCGCGTGGACATGGCAACCGATGGTGATAGCGGCCTGGCCATGGCGCGGGCGTCTGAATTCGACGCGCTTGTCGTAGACCGGATGCTGCCGGAAAAAGATGGCCTGACCTTGGTCAAGGAATACCGGGAAGCGGGCGGCAAGACGCCGACCCTCTTCCTGTCAGCTCTGGGCGATGTCCAGAATCGGGTGCAGGGGCTGAAGGTTGGCGCGGATGACTATCTCGCCAAGCCATTTGCTCCGGCCGAACTTGCTGCACGGGTCGAGGCACTCGGCCGTCGCCTGCCGGTGGAGCAACAGGTGACGGTCCTGAAAGCCGGTGATCTTGAAATGAATCTGCTGACCCGCAAAGTGACGCGGGCCGGGCAGAAGATTGACCTTCAGCCGCGCGAGTTCCGTCTGCTGGAATATCTTATGCGCCATGCCGGACAGGTCGTGACGCGTACCATGTTGCTGGAGAAGGTGTGGGATTATAATTTCGACCCCCAGACCAATGTGATCGACGTCCACATCTCGCGCCTGCGCGCGAAGATCGACAAGGAATTCGAAGAGCCACTTCTGCATACGGTGCGCGGGGCTGGCTATCGCCTGCAGGGCTAGACGCCCGGGCAGGCGACTGGCACCTAGCACCACATGAGACTCGCACTGCCGACCTTCCTGAAGACGACGACGTTCAAACTGGCGCTGATCTACAGCGCCATGTTTGCGGCGTTTTCGGCTGCGTTGCTGGTCTATCTCTATTATTCGACGGTCTATTATATCCGCACGGAGAGCGAGCGGCGGATGGATCTCGAATTCGAGCAGCTTGGAAACGCCTATTTCACAGGCGGAATGGAGCGTCTCAGCCAGTCCGTTCTGGAGCGGATGACGCGCACCGGCTCTACCTATTTCTACTATCTTGAAGACTCTTCGGGCCGAAAGATTGCGGGCCATTTCGGGCGGATGCCGACGGCGCCGCCAGCAGCAGACGTGCAGACCGTTTATTTCGAGTTCCGCCAGCAGGAGCCGGACGGAACCGAGATCCTGCGGCAGGCAGCAGGTCGTATCGTGCGCCTGCGTGACAATGGTGGTGCTTTGCTGGTGGCATTTGACACCGAACAGCAGACGGCGATTGTGGGGCGCATACAGCGCGCAATCTTCATTGCCGCTCCCATCGGGTTGGTCTTCTCATTGCTGGGGGGAATCCTGATTTCGCGCGGAGCCGCGCGACGGGCAGATGAACTCGCGCGGACGGCCGAGGCCGTGATGGGCGGGGAATTGGGCAGGCGCGCGCCCGTGCGCGGATCTGGCGACGAGTTCGACCGGCTGGCGTCCCGGCTGAATGCCATGCTCGACCAGATCGAGAAGCTGGTGGATTCAACGCGCCATACCGGGAACGCAATTGCGCATGACCTGCGCTCGCCGCTCTCGCGCCTTCGCAATCGACTGGAGATCGCCCTGTCCGAACCGATGTCACGCGAAAGCGCCGAGGCTACTCTGGAAGTGACGGTCGAGGAGGTGGACCGGGTGCTCGGCACGTTCAACGCAATCCTCCGCCTTGCGCGGTTGGAAGCGGGTGCGGAAGGCGAGCGTGTACGGATGGACGTGTCGGAACTCGGCGAAGAACTGGCCGAACTCTTCGACCCGGCCTGCGAGGAAGCGGGACTTTCCTTCAAGAGCCAGATTTCTCGCAACCTTACCATTCTTGCGGATCGTGACCTTGTGGGTCAGGCCTTGTCGAACTTGCTCGACAATGCCGTGAAGTACACGCCCGAAGGCGGTGCCATCACATTCTCCATTACGCGCGGCCCGAATGGCACCGTCGATATGACTGTTGTGGATTCCGGGCCCGGTGTCCCGGAGGGCTCGCGCGAACTCGTCGTACAGCGCTTCCAGCGTATGGATTCGGCGCGCACTCAGCCTGGATCCGGCCTTGGTCTCGCGCTCGTCGATTCCGTGGCAGACATGCATGGCGGCAGTTTGATCCTGAGTGATGCGGGCGGCGATCCGGACATGCCGGGTCTGAAGGCCACGCTGCGCCTGCCGAGAGTGTGATGCCCGTATGCTGACGATCCTGCCAATCGCAGATACCGCCGAAGCCGCGCTGGAGCGGGCTCTGCCAGCGGCGCCCTATTTGCGGCGCCTGCATGAGACGGGCGTGCGCGGGCATTGGCGCGATGCCTTGCAGGCCGTCAGGGATATTCCAGCCGATTTGCCCGAAGCCGATGTCATGGCAACCATGCGCAAGGCCAAGGCGCAACTGCATCTATCGCTCGCAGCAGAAGACCTGGCCGGCGTGTTGCCAGTAATGGGTGTGACGCGCGCGCTCAGCGAGTTTGCCGAAGAGTGCCTTGAAGCAGTATTGCGTGCGTCTCTCGCCAAACGGGAGCTTGGCGGCGCGGGCATCTTCGCGGTCGCCCTTGGCAAAATGGGCGCGTATGAGCTGAACTATTCCAGCGATATCGATATCTGCGTGTTCTATGAGCCGGGTGTGTTCATGGACGGTGACTTTTCCGCCGGGGAGACCGCACAGCGTATCGCACGGGACCTCGTCCGCATGATGCAGGAAGCGACGGGTGACGGTTATGTGTTCCGAACCGACCTTCGATTGCGGCCCGATCCGTCGTCGACGCCCCTGGCGGTCTCAACGAAGATGGCGGACCTTTACTATGAGAGTGTGGGTCAGAACTGGGAGCGGATGGTCTGGATCAAGGCGCGTCCGACCGCCGGAGACCATGCGAGTGCGGACCGTTTCCTGAAAATCCTGCAGCCTTTTGTCTGGCGCCGTAATCTCGACTATTGGGCGATTGGCGACATCCAGGCCATCAAGCGGATGATCAACAGCAAAGTAGGGCGCGCCGATTTCGAGACCGTCTCGCCGGATGTGAAGCTGGGGCCGGGCGGTATTCGCGAGATCGAATTCTTTGCCCAGACGCAACAATTGATCCTTGGTGGGCGACAGTCGGAACTGCGCGATAATTCCACGCTCGGCGCGCTCGCCGCGCTAACGGGTGCAGGTGTGGTCGAACGCAACACGGCCGAGGAATTGGAGACGGCCTATCTCGCCTTGCGCAATCTGGAGCACAGGGTCCAGATGCGCCGCGACGAGCAGACCCATACCGTCCCGGCGGGCGAAGATGACCGCAAGGACGTGGCCATGCTTTGTGGCTATGCCGATCTTGCCTCATTCGACCGGGACTTGCAGGCCACACGCCGCTGCGTTCAGGCGCACTATGACGGTTTGTTTGCTCATGAAGACCGGGCACTGGACGCCAGTCCGCTTGGCAATCTTGTCTTCACGGGTGTTGATGATGATCCGGGGACGATTGAAACGCTTGCTTCGCTGGGCTTCAGCAACCCAAGCGCGGCCATTGAGTCGATCCGGTCCTGGCATCGGGGGCGCGTGCCAGCAACGCGCACGGCCCGGGGCCGGGAACTGCTGACAGCCTTGCTGCCAAGCATGCTGGAAGCGATGGGCAAGACGGGTGAGCCTGATGAGGCGTTTCGCTGGTTCTCGCGTTTCTTCGAAGGGATGTCCTCTGGCGTGCAGACGCTGTCCATGCTGTTGGCGGAGCAGACCCTGCTGGATGATCTGGTATCCACACTCGCGCTCGCGCCGCGCCTTGCGCAGATTCTGTCACGCCGCCCCGACCTGTTGGAAGCCTTGGTCAGTCGTCAGGAACCGCCACGTCCGGTGATTGACGACACGGTCAGTTTCGATGGCGCGCTGGATGCGTGGCGACGCTACCACCGGGAACAGAATTTCCTGATCGGGCACCGCTTGTTGCATGGCCTGATCAATGCGCGCGATGCCGGGGCGCACTGGTCAGACCTTGCCGATGAGACCATTCAGGAAATGGCCAGCGCCGCTGAGTGTGAAACCGAGGACCGCTATGGTCCGCGGCCGGGCAGTTGGGCCATCTTTGCCATGGGTAAGCTGGGCGGGCGGGAACTGACGGCCGGGTCCGATCTCGACATTATCGTGATCTACGACGCAGACCCGATGGTGGCGCAGACCTGGTACACGCGATTCACGCAGCGCCTGATCACGGCCTTGACGGCTCCCACAGCTGAGGGGGATCTCTACGAAGTCGACATGCGATTGCGGCCTTCCGGCGGCGCCGGACCCGTTGCGGTCAGCGTGCCGGCTTTCGAGCGCTACCAAAATCATGATGCCTGGACCTGGGAGCATATGGCGCTTACGCGCCTGCGACCGGTCACGGGCGACGAGGCGCTCTGCTATCGCATCATGAAGATCGCCTGCGAAGCTATCGTCGCGCGCGCGGGCAAGACGGATGGTACGATCTCACAGGACGTGGCGGACATGCGCCAGAGGCTCTATCGCGAGAAGCCGGGGACAGGCCTTTGGGACCTGAAGACGGCCGAAGGCGGTCTGGTGGATGCCGAGTTTGTCGTTCAGCGCGACATGCTGTTGCGTGGCGAACCGGATGCGATCCGTTCCAATACGCGCGAGGCGATTTCCTGCTCGTCGCTTCCGGAGGCGGAAAGGACGTTACTTGAAGAGGGAGTCACCTTTCTTCAGTCGCTCCAGCAGGTTCACAGATTGGCGCTCGGCAGCGAAATGGCGGGCGGGCACATACCGGAAGGCTTGAAGGACAGGCTCTGTCGATCGGTGGATATGGAGACATTCGACGCGCTTGAGGCAGAAATTTCCTCAGTGAAATCAAAGATTCACATGCTGGCGGTGAAAAAACTTCAGCTTTGAGCGACGGAAACTCCGGGCCAACCCGTTCAATACGCGATGGGTGAGTAAAACAAACGGAGTTTTCTCAATGAAACGTACTACGATTGCAACCGCTTCGATCGCCGCCATTGCGGCCCTGGCCCTGCCAATGATCGCCATTGCCCAACCGGGCGACGGTCATCGCGGCAAGGGACATCACGGCCAACGCGGCAATATGGAAGCCATGATTGCTGAAATCGATACCAATGGCGATGGAGACCTCTCCAAGGCAGAAATCGATGCGCACCGCGCTGCGAGATTTGCAGAGGTTGACGCCAATGGCGATGGCGCCGTGACGCAAGCCGAACTGGATGCGCATCACGAAGCCAAGCGCGCTGAACGTATGGCGGAACGCAAGGCCAAGATGTTCGCGAAGCTGGACACTGACGGTAACGGCACGATCAGCGCCGAGGAGTTTGCCAGCAAGGAACGTCCCGGCTTTGACAAGGTCGATGCCGATGGCGATGGCATTGTGACGAAGGAAGAAATGGACGCCATGAAGTCGAAGATGAAAGATCGTCGCGGCGGTAAGCACAAGCGCGGCGACGGCCCGCAGCCTGAATAAGGACGACCTCCCGATGGGCCGGAAGCCAGAGATGTATCAACGTGATTTACCGCGATATGACGATGTTCTTCCGGCCCGTTTTCGGTTAAGTCCTCTGCCTTGGCTTTCAGTTCAGACCTCGACCGGATCACACGAGCAGCAGCGGGCGACCCCGCTGCTGTCTCCAGCCTTGTCGACCGCTACAGCAGCGGCGTCCTTGCCTTGGCAACGCGCATGCTCGGCGACCCTTCAGAGGCTGAAGACGTGACACAGGAAACCTTCCTCCGCGCCTGGAAGGCGCTGCCGGGATGGGAACCGCGTGCGAAATTCTCAACCTGGCTGCACCGGGTTGCCCTGAATCTCTGTTACGATCGGCTGCGCAAGCGCCGTGAAGTGACCATGGAACACCTGCCGGAGCGCACTGATCCGGCCATGACCCCGGCAGAATTGCTGGATCAGTCCCAGCGGGTCCGTGCGGTGGAAGATGCAATCTCCCACTTGCCGGAACGCCAGGCCGCAGCATTGACGCTATGCGCCCTGCAGGGACATTCTCAAGCCGAAGCCGCAGACATCATGGATGTCAGCGTGGAGGCACTGGAAAGTTTGCTGGCACGTGCACGACGCACGCTTCGCACCAGCCTGTTGGAGAGGGCCGCATCATGAGCGGACAATTGATTTCAGACGACCGGATCCTGGCCCTGATCGAGACCTATGGGGCCGATCCCCACATGTTTCCCGAGGAAGAGCGGGCGGCTGCCCGTGCGCGCATGAAGGCGCATCCAGAACATTTTTCTGGTGCAATTGCCGCTGCCCGCGAGATTGATGCCCTTTTGGGTGAGGTCCCGGATGTTGTGACCTCTGAGAGTTTGCGCGACGCCTTGATCGCGTCTGCGCCAAAGGCGGCCCCTGCACGCAAGTCCGGCTGGAAGTTGCCGGTCTGGGTTCCCGCAGGCGCGTTGGCATCGCTGACGGTCGGTGTGTTCGCCGGTATGAGCGTAGCCCAACCGATCACGACGCAGGACGAGCAGGCCGAAGCGGCAGTTTATGCTGCGCTTGGATTTGATACGTACACACTGGTACTGGAAGATGAGGCGACGCAATGAATGAGACCCCGGCCCGAGCGCCGCGCCGAATTTCTTTCTGGATGACGATTTCCCTGTTGTTCAACCTGCTCCTGTTGGGGCTGGTTGTTGGCATGCTGGTGCGCCAGATACCTGATCGTGGCCATCGTGAAGAGCGGCCCCGGTTGGCCCAAGACATAGATACTGAAACACGCCGGGCTATGTTTGGCCTGATGCGGGAATCCTATCGCGAATCCCGAACAGAACGCGATGCGCGCAATGCAGTGCGTGCGCAATTGGCAGACGCGCTGAAGGCGGATCCTTTCGATGCAGAGGCCGTCCGCGCGGCATTTGCCGATCTGCGCGCGGCGGAGGGGTCGGTTCATGCGGCCACGCATAAGGCGATGATTGCCCGGCTCGAAGCGCTTCCCCCAGAGCAGCGCCGTGCCATGGCCGACATGTTGGCCCGTGGGCCGGAACGGGACCGGCGCAATCGCCGGAATTCGCGCCCGCCCAAAGACTAGGGGTTTTCTTCTGACCGCGGGCGCTCCAGACTGCCTTGAAACAGGAGGGCAGGATGAAGGAATATGCGGCGTTTGATGCGATGGGGTTGGCCGAACTGGTCCGCGCCGGTGAAGTCTCTTCAAAAGAATTGCTGGACGAGGCAGTGTCGCGGGCCCATGCCGCGCAGTCTGAACTGAATTGTTTTTCCAGCCTTTATCCCGACCTTGCCGAAGCCCAGCTGGCAGACTTGCCCACTGACGGGCCGTTTGCCGGCGTGCCTTTCATCACCAAGGATCTCGCCGTGATGATCGATGGCGCGCCTCTGACCAATGGGTCAGTCAGCTGGAAGGGGCATGTCTCGTCGCAGGATTCGGTGCTGACAGAACGCTATCGCAAGGCGGGGCTCGTCATGTTCGGCCAGACGACCAGTCCCGAATTCGGCCTGACCACAACCACCGAGTCCACGCTCTATGGCCAGACGCGCAATCCGTGGGATGTGACGCGCACATCGGGTGGCTCGTCGGGCGGGGCATCGGCGGCTGTCGCGGCAGGCGTCGTGCCATTGGCGCAGGCGAGTGATGGTGGGGGCTCAATCCGCATTCCAGCCGCCTGCACCGGTCTGTTTGGCATGAAGCCGTCGCGCGGGCGCACGCCGATGGGCCCCCTTCAGACTGAAGGCTGGAACGGTATGTCTACGGTTCACGCCGTCAGCCGCACGGTGCGTGACAATGCGGCCTTGCTGGACGCCTCACATGGCCGCGAGACCGGCAGCCGCTATGTGGCACCAGCTCCGGAGGGCTCCTTCCTGGAGGCCGTGTCGCGAGACCCTGTGCCGCTGAAGATCGCACTTTGGCGTACCGCGCCGAATGGCACCGAATTGAGCCCCGAAGCAGCCGAGGGTCTGAAGGCCACGGGGCATCTGCTGGAAAGCCTCGGCCACACTGTGGTTGAAGCCGCGCCTGTACTGAACGGGGAGGAGTTGGGCAAGGCGGCGCTGTTCACCATCTCCGCCAATGTCGCCGCCGCGATTGATGCGCGCTCGGTGATGCTCGGCCGCGACGTGCGCGAGGACGAGCTGGAGCCGATTACGTTTGCGATGGCCAATCTGGGTCGGACCGTACCGATGATGGAGCTGGCGCGTGCGAACAATTTGTTCAATGCGGCGGCAATCACTTTTGAACGCTTCCTGGATGATCAGAAGCTCGACCTGATCCTGACGCCGACCCTGTTCCGCCCGCCAGAGAAATTGGGTGTGCTCGCACTGACGGCCTCCCCCGAGCAAATGAATGCAGCCGTGTCGACTTTTGCGCCGCTCTGTCCATTGTTCAACCAGATCGGCGCACCGGCCATGTCGGTGCCACTTCATTGGACCAATCCGACCGAGACCGCGCCACAGGGTCTGCCGCTTGGCATGATGTTTGGCGGACGCTGTGGCAGCGAAGAATTACTGTACTCCCTCGCCGGACAGTTGGAGCGCGCCGACCCTTGGGTCGACCGTTTCCCACCTGTATGGGTTGGGTAGAGCGGCCAGATGAGCGAGTTCACGACACATCAGGGCGGATGCCATTGCGGCGCAGTGCGGTTCGAGGTGGACCTGCCGGCGGCCTTCGAGGTTGAGGATTGCAATTGCTCCATCTGCGCGATGAGTGGCAATATTCACGTCATCGTCCCGGCCAGCCGGTTCCGTCTTCTTCAGGGGGCCGACGTCCTCACTGAATACACATTCAACACGGGCGGCGCCAAGCACCGCTTCTGCAGGACCTGCGGGATCAAGAGCTTCTATGTGCCCCGCTCAAATCAGGATGGATTTGCCGTGACATGGCGGTGTATCGATAACTGGCAGGCGCTGGACGTGACGGTGAATGCGTTCGATGGTCAGAATTGGGAGGCCAATGCCGCAGCATTGGCCCACAAGTCGAAGGACTAGCCAGCCGTAACGGCGGTGCCGGAGACGGCGACCATCATCATGGAGCCATTCTGGCCGATGACCGTGTAGTCAAATTTCGCGCCGACAATCGCATTCGCGCCGAGCTTGCGGGCTTCTTCGATCATCTCGTCCATGGCGCCATCGCGGGTTTCCCGCAGCGTACTCTCATAGGCATTGGACCGGCCGCCAACGAGATTGGTGAAGCTGGCAAGGATGTCCTTGCCAAGATGCGCGCCAATCACGACCTCGCCGCAGACAATGCCGCGATATTCTGTGATCTCATGGCCCTGCAGGGTCGGAGTGGTGGAAACGATCATGTCTTGCTCCATTATTATTGTTTATCAATAATAACTGGGGTGGGCCGAGTGGTTTTCAAGAGGTTTTTCCTTTCAGAAAAAGCGCCTTGATTGGTTTTGCGCACAATTCGATGACAGAGGGGCGGGGCGCAACTGCAAATTTGTGCGCAAAAAGGCCGCCCCAAAGAAGCACGATCGACAACCCTGCTAGGCGGCTGTCCAAAGGATGCAGAAATGCGTGCAGACCGGCACTCGCCGCAGCCACCAAGATCAGGACACAGCTAACGGAAGCGACATCCGCAAGGATTTCCTCCGCGGCTGTTGGCTTCCGGTCCAATTCCTATTCCGCCGCCGTCTTCGATCCATCGTCTCCGTCCAGCACTTCCAGCATCTTGATGGCGCTGTCGGCGATGACGGTGCCCGGTGGGAAGATGGCCGAAGCACCGGCGGCGTAGAGCGCATCGAAATCCTGTGGCGGAATCACGCCGCCGACAATGATCTGCGTGTGCGCCGCGCCTTCATTGCCCAGTGCGCGTTTCAGTTCCGGCACCAGCGTGAGGTGGCCCGCCGCGAGCGAGGAGGCGGCGACAATGTCGACCCCGGCCTTGCGCGCGTCGGCGGCGGCCTCTTCCGGTGTCTGGAACAGCGGGCCGATCTCGACATCCCAGCCGAGGTCCATCAGAGCGGAGGCGACAACCTTCTGTCCACGGTCATGCCCATCCTGGCCCATCTTGGCGATGTAGACTTTCGGCTTGCGGCCATGCTTCTTTTCGAACTCTGAGGCGAGGGTTGCGGCGGCCTCGGCCTTGTCGTCGCCCTTCACGCCGCCACCATAGACACCCTTGATGGAGCGGATGACGGCCTGATGGCGGCCCTGGCTGCGCTCAACGGCTTCGGAAATCTCGCCCACCGTGGCCTTCGCGCGGGCGGCATCCACGGCCAGCGCGAGCAAGTTGCCTTCGGCGCCAGCGGCGGCCGTGGCGATTGCGTCCAGCTTGGCAGTAACCTCGGCCTCGTCACGTTCGGATTTCAGGCGAGCCAGCTTGTCCAGCTGCATGCGGCGCACGGCGGCATTGTCTACCTTCAGCACAGGGACGTCTTCTTCCTCGTCCAGAAGGAATTTGTTCACCCCGACCACGGTCTGCGTGCCGCTGTCGATGCGCGCCTGCGTATTGGCCGCGGCTTCTTCAATGCGCAGCTTGGGCAGGCCCTCCTCGATGGCCTTGGCCATGCCGCCCATCTTTTCGACTTCGGCGATGTGGGCAAGGGCCTTTTCGGCAAGGTCGTGCGTCAGGCGTTCGACATAGTAGGAGCCGCCCCACATATCGATCGTCTGGCACGCGCCGCCTTCCTGTTGCAGGAAAAGCTGCGTGTTGCGGCTGATCCGGGCGGAGAAGTCGGTTGGCAGGGCGAGGGCCTCATCGAAGCTGTTCGTGTGCAGCGACTGGGTCTGGCCGCCTGTGGCTGCAATGGCCTCAAGGCAGGTGCGGATGACATTGTTGTAGACGTCCTGCGCGGTCAGGGACCAGCCAGAGGTTTGCGAATGCGTCCGCAAGCTGAGGGATTTCGGGTTCTTCGGGTTGAACTCTTCCTTGACGAGCTTCGCCCAGAGCAGTCGGGCGGCCCGCATCTTGGCGACTTCCATGAACGTGTTCATGCCGATGGCCCAGAAGAAGGACAGGCGCGGCGCAAACGCGTCGACGTCCAGCCCGGCGGCGACCCCGGCGCGGATATATTCAATACCGTCGGCGAGCGTGTAGGCCAGCTCGAGGTCTGCCGAGGCGCCCGCTTCCTGCATGTGATAGCCGGATATTGAGATCGAATTGAATTTCGGCATGTTCTGCGAGGTATAGGCGAAGATGTCCGAAATGATCCGCATCGACGGCTTGGGCGGATAGATGTAGGTGTTCCGTACCATGAACTCTTTCAGAATGTCATTCTGAATGGTTCCGGCGAGCTTTTCCGGGCCGACGCCCTGTTCCTCGGCGGCGACGATGTAGAGCGCGAGGATAGGCAGGACCGCGCCATTCATCGTCATGGAGACAGACATCTTGTCCAGCGGAATGCCGGAGAAGAGGGTGCGCATGTCATAGATTGAGTCGATGGCGACGCCCGCCATGCCGACATCCCCGGACACGCGGACATGATCAGAATCATAACCCCGGTGTGTGGCCAGGTCGAAGGCGACGGAGAGGCCTTTCTGACCGGCGGCGAGGTTGCGGCGATAGAAGGCGTTGGAGTCTTCTGCGGTCGAAAAGCCTGCATACTGACGAACCGTCCAGGGCTGGTTCGTGTACATGGTCGGGTAGGGGCCGCGTCCGAATGGGGCAAGGCCCGGATAATCATCCAGGAAGTCGAGCCCCTTGCGGTCGTCGGCGGTATAGGCGGTCTTTACTTCGACGCCTTCCGGGGTCTCCCAGGCTTCGCCAAGCTTTGGCGCAGCGGCTTTCGCATGAGGCGTGCCAAGGTCGAGTTTTGTGAAGTCAGGAAATTGGGTCATCTTTCGTGATCCCTTCTGTTCAAGATATTCTTGATAAGCTTGATTTCCAGTTCTGCATTTTTCGCCGAAACTGGCAGTTTTCTGAATTTGATTGTATGCCAGGCGGCCAGGACGAAGAGTGGTGCAAACACGGAACCCAGGATGATGTTTTCCGTGACAGGCGCCAGTTCGATGCCGAACGCGTCATAGTGTGTGATCACGACGGCGGGGGTAGCGAGCACGAGGAACGCAATTGCCCAACGCCGGTCTATCCGGTCGCGCGATTGTATTGCCACGCCGGATGTCTCCAAAAACTCGACGCGCCGACGGAGTTCCGAGTCCGACGGCAGCCGTCCTGATTCTCCCCGCAGACGGTCCTCAACCTCAGCCATCCGCTTTCGCTCGGATGCGCTGAGATCGGGAAAGTCCATGTACGTGAGTATGCTCACTACTAAAGCCCCAGTTCTGTGTGGGCAAGTTTCAGCGTGTGCAGCACATCGCAGCCCATGAAGATGTTGGAATCGATGCTGTCGCCGTCGAACTTGCCAGCCAGCCAGACATGTAGCGCGCCTGCGGCTTTCAGCGCCTTGGCGGTCTCGACGGCTTCGTCCTCATAGCGCGCATCGGCGCCGCAGATGCAGGCAATCTTGCTGCCGGAGGCCTTGAACGCGGCGGCCGCTTCAGACGGGGATTGCGGCGGCACAGGCGGCTGCGTCGCCTCAAGGCCACCAGCGGCGAAGAGGTTGCGCGCGAAATCCGCGCGCGCATTGTGCTCGGCAATCGGGCCGAGCGTGGCAAGGAAGATGGTCGGCCGCTTAGGCGCAGCGCTCGCTGCATCGCGCAGGGCTTCATACTCTTCGGCAAGACGGATGCGCGGCAGGGCGTCTGCGGTGGCGTCGGCCTCGTCGGCGGGCAGGTCCACTTTCACGAAATGGGCGAAGCCTTCAGCGGAAACGCCATCCTTCGGCGTGACCTTTGGCATGTCGGCTATGGGCGCGGTGATCTCGTCAAGCAGCGGGAACTCGCTGACGCCCGTGATCGGCACCTTGCGGTTCGCAATGTCCTTGGCGCGTGCCTCGCGCACATCTGCGATACGTTTCTGAAACGCGCCGGAAACCAGCGTCTCGGCATAGCCGCCTTCGGCTTCAATGGTCTGGAACTCTTTCCACGCCGCTTCGGCGAGGTCGTCTGCAAAGCTTTCTGTGAACCAGGCGCCGCCGGTCGGGTCGGCCACGCGGCCAAGCTGGCTTTCTTCCATGGCGATGATCTGGGTGTTGCGCGCGATGCGCCGGCCCAGCTCTTCCGGAATGCCGAGCGCCTCGTTGAACGGGCGGATGGTCAGGATATCTGCGCCGCCGACGGCTCCTGCAAAGGCTGCCGCCGTATTGCGCAGCATGTTGGTCCACGCATCATAGCGCGTCAGCATGCGACCCGATGAAACGGCCTGAAGACGCATCGGAACGGCTTGCTGATCCATCGCATCCAGAATGCGTGCCCAGAGACGCCTTGCCGCGCGCAGTTTTGCGACGCCGAGCCCGTAATTGCCATCAAGGGCCAGCGCGAAACTCATGCGCGGAATGAGCGCGGAAATGTCCGTGCGGTTGTCGAGCCGGCGCAGCGTGTCCACGGCGCTGGCGATCAGCGCGGCGAGTTCCTGTGCATCGGAACCGCCGGCCTCATGAACCATGCGCGCATCGATGCGGATCAGGCCCGCTTCGGGATAGGCCTCACCAAGAGCGGCGGCGGCCGCCGACAGGCGCGCAAAGGCCGGGTTGAGCCCGCCCTTGAGCACGCCGGTGCGCGCAAGGCAGCCGAGCGGATCCATGTTGAAATCGAATTTCAGGCTTGCAGGAGAGTCCTGCTCCTGTCCCCATAGGCCGAGTAGCGTTGCCGCCGTGACACCCGAGCCACCACCATGATCCAGCGCGATGGTGGCGATGTCGGCGCGCAGGCCTTTCAGTGCGGTGCGCAGATCGTCCAAGGTCGTGATCTGGATGCCGTGTGCGCCCGTGCAGTCGAGTTTGAGTTCGACGGACATGACGCCGCGCTCAAGATCGCGCAGCAGTTCTTCATGGGTTGCCGCGGGCGAGGGATGGGCAAAGCCTTGTCGGATATCCCAGGGCATGAACCGGTCCGGTGCGGCCGTAGCCCCGCGTAGATAGGGTGCCTTGCCCGGCGTGCCGCGCGGGTCGGTCGCGGAATCAAAGTCGCTTTCCCGGTAAAGCGGGTGAATTGCCAGGCCATCCACGGTCTTGCGTGTGATGGACTCAATACCGCGGCCCTTAAGGACCTTGTCGACACTTGCGAGCCATTCGGCTTCGGTTGCGTCGGGAAACCCGCTGCTCAGGGGAAGGAGATCGTCTGCCATGACGGGGATTTAGTCTGAACTGGGGGGGCTTGTGAACTGGTGACTGAAGGTCAGGGACGTTTGGTCGCTTGACTCGGATGACACAAAGCATGAGAATGAGAACAATTCGCAAATTAGGAGTGAGTCATGTCCGCCGAACTCTTGAGGTTTCCAGCCACTGCCCAGACAGAAATGCCTGAGGGGATGCGCCACGAAGCGTTGAGAGACTGGATGGAAACGCACACACGTATTCTCGGCTTCTGGATGGATCGTCTCATCGAGGACGGCGACTCAGAAGACATCGTATCCATGCATCATCGCCAGCAAAGTTGGCTGGCCATGATGCAGGGCCGGCTGGTCCGGGGTTGAGGGATCCCTGGCCAGCCGGAAATTCTTTCCGCGCCAACAAAAAGCCGGTGCAGGGCAATCCGCACCGGCTTTTCATTGAGGAGGTTGGACGCGGTTACTCGCCCGGCATTGGGTCGACAGGGTCAAACGTGCCGTCCTCATTCAGGGTCAGCTCTGCGATCTTCACATTGCGGAGATGGCTTTTCCCCGACAGTTGAACGTCATGATAGGCAAGATAGTATTTGCCATTGTGCTCGAAGATCGAGTGATGGTTGGTCCAGCCTTCCACGGGTTGGTTGATCACGCCCTGATAGGTGAACGGGCCGTACGGGTTGTCGCCCGTCGCGTATACGATCAGGTGAGTATCGCCCGTTGAATAGGACAAGTAGTAGGTGTCGCCGATCTTGTTCATCCAGGCGGCTTCGAAGAATCGGCGGTCATGATCCTTGGCTTTGATCGGATCGCCATGCTCGTCGAGGATCATCACGTCCTTCGGCGCTTCGGCGAAGGAAACCATGTCCTCGCCCATTTTGGCGATCTTCGGCATTAGCGCGACATCGTCAGGCTGGCCGGCTTCATCGTCACTGGTCAGAGGGTCATCATTGACGAGGTCCGTGTTGAGGTTCGGGTCGGCATTGTACTCGCCGGTCGCCCAGCGTTGCAGCTGCCCGCCCCAGATGCCGCCGAAATACATGTAGTATTCGCCGTCCGTGTCCTCATAGACGGTCGGATCCATGGAGTAGGAGCCTTCGATTGGCTCGGGCTCTGCGGTGAATGGCCCGGTAGGACTGTCGGAGACAGCTGCGCCAATATGGAAGACGCCATCGGCATCCTTGGCCGGGAAATAGAGATAGTATTTGCCATCCTTGTGGGCTGCGTCCGGGGCCCACATCTGCTGGGCGGCCCAGGCTACATCGTCGACATCCAGCGCGACGTCATGAATGGTCACCTCGCCGCCGACTTCGTCCATGGACAGGACGATATAGTCGCGCATGGCGTACTGACTGCCAAGATCGTCTTCGGGGATGCCCGCATCATAATCATGGCTCGGATACACATAGATGCGGCCATCATCCCAGACATGGACACTGGGGTCTGCGGTGAAGATCTCGCTGACCAGCGGCTCATTCAGATACTTTGACTCCGTTGGCTCGGCTTCAACGGTTTCGACCGGCGGCGCAGCGACTTCTGTCTCGGCGCTCGTCGTGGGCGCATCGCCAGAGCAGGCGGCCAGAGCCGCGGCAACCATGATAGCGCTACCATTCAAAAGGCTGTTTTTTCGCATTCCGTTTTCTCCCTCGGATGTTTTATTTTGAAACTGTCTTGGATGCTGGCCAGTCTGGCCCGAACCACAGTTTTGGGCAAGAGGTGTCCGCAACGTCACGCCTTGCCCAACATAGCTCAAACGCTAGTTTCCGTTTACGTAAACTGCGTCCCTTTTCGTTTGAGGTAATTTCTCATGGCACTACCCCCCATTCTCCAAAATTTGCGCATCCCGGTTATCGGATCGCCGCTTTTCATCATCTCCAATCCGGAACTTGTGATCGCCCAGTGCAAGGCCGGCGTCGTCGGCAGCTTCCCGGCGCTGAACGCGCGGCCCGGCCCGGTGCTGGACGAGTGGCTGGACCGGATCACCACGGAACTGGCTGAATGGGACGAGAAGAACCCGGACCGCAAGGCCGCGCCTTTTGCCGTCAACCAGATCGTCCACAAGACCAACAACCGTCTCGATCATGATGTGGAGATGTGCGTGAAGCACAAGGTGCCGATCGTGATCACCTCGCTTGGCGCGCGTCAGGAAGTGAATGACGCGATCCACTCTTATGGCGGCATTGTGCTGCACGACATCATCAATGTCGTCTTCGCGCACAAGGCGTTGGAAAAAGGCGCTGATGGCCTGATTGCGGTGTGCACCGGTGCGGGCGGCCATGCCGGCACGCTTTCGCCCTTCGCGCTGATTCAGGAAATCCGCCAGTTCTTTGATGGCCCGCTGGCCCTTTCCGGCTCCATCGCCAATGGCGGCGCGGTCGCGGCGGCACAGGCGCTGGGCGCAGACCTCGGCTATATCGGCTCGGCCTTCATCTCCTGTGACGAGGCCAATGCGGTCGACGGTTACAAGGACATGATTGTCGACTCCAAGGCAGGCGATATTGTCTATTCCAACCTGTTCACCGGCGTTCACGGAAATTATCTCGCGCCATCCATCGCCAAGGCCGGACTTGATCCGAATGATCTGCCGGAAAGCGACCCGAGCGCGATGAATTTCGGCTCCGGCGGCAATCAGGAAGCCAAGGCGTGGAAAGACATCTGGGGCTGTGGTCAGGGCATTGGCGCAATTGACAAGCGCATGTCCACTCAGGAGTTCGTGGACAAGCTGGTGCGGGAATATGACGAGGCCCGCGCGGCGCTCGCCAAGCGCCAGGCCTTTGGAGTAGCGCCTGTCGCGGCGGAGTAAGCTCGGCGTCTCCCCGACTGAAAAATTCAAAATGCCCCTGAAGTCCCAGTGATTTCAGGGGTATTTTCTCTTGCGCGGCGATCTGAATCCGGCAGGGCCGTGGGCATGTCAGCCTTGGGACATGTTGATACGCTCTGTCTCCCTGTTCGATACGACTGGCTGGCGCTGGCCGCATTTTTCGCCGCGAGAACTTGCCTGCAGATGCAGAGGCCAGTTCTGTGATGGTGCGTACTGGCACGATCCGGAATTCCTCGATGCGCTGGAAAAACTGCGGGGGGCGGTGGGCGGTCCGCTCGTCATAAATTCGGGCCACCGCTGTCGCGGTTGGAATGCCAAAATGGGTGGCGCTGAGCATTCCATGCACAAACAGATCGCGGTTGATATCGCGCTGGATGGCCATCACCGGTTTGCACTGCTGGCGGCAGCCGAATCGCTTGGGTTCACCGGAATCGGACTTGGCCGAAGCTTCCTGCATCTGGATCGGCGGGCCCGTCCGGCACGTTGGTACTACAAGGGGAGCCGTGCGCTATGGCAGACATAGTTGGACTGGCGGCGAGTGCGGCCAGGGGCGGCGTCTTCGGCCTGCTCGGCACGGTGATCGGTCGGGCGGCGGGCTATTTCGAGCAGCGCCAGTCACAAGCGCATGAGCGGGCGCGCTGGCAGCATGAGGCAGAGCTGATCAGGTTGCACAGGCAGGCCCGGCGCGAGGAGCACGCGGCGGCGGAGCAGCTGGCCGAGACCAGCGGCAGCTGGGCGGGGCTCGCCGCCTCCCTTCAGGCCGAGGCCGCGATTGGCGACAGCTATGCCTGGGTGAATGCGGTGCGCGCCCTGACCCGGCCCGTGCTGACCTTGTTGCTGTGGCTCATCACCTGGTTGGTCTTTGTGGCCTCGCCGGAGGCCGAACAGGTCAAGATTGTGGAAACTTCCACCTTTGCCGCAACGGCAGCCACCCTCTGGTGGTTCGGCGATCGCGGAGCGCAGCGCACGGCGCGTTGACGTTCCGCATCGCGCCGGTCCATCCTGCCGGAAACACTGAAGGGCAGGCGACATGGGCGACTATATTCTCGTCATTGATGAGGGCACCACTTCCACGCGAGCGATTGTATTTGACCGCGATCTGAATGAGGTCGCGCTCGCACAACAGGAAGTGCCGCTGTCCTATCCGAATGATGGTTGGGTCGAGCAGGACGGCGAGGAGATCTGGGACAAGACGGTGGATGTCTGCCGTAAAGCGATCGCCGAGGCGGGCGGTGTGGACCGCATTGCCGGGATTGGTATCACCAACCAGCGTGAGACGACGCTGGTCTGGGATCGCGCAACGGGCAAACCCATCGCGCCAGCAATCATCTGGCAGGACCGTCGCACGGCCGAGACGTGCGAGGCTTTGCGCAAGGCGGGTCATGAGGCGGCGGTTCAGGACGAGACCGGTCTGCTGATCGATCCCTATTTTTCCGGCACCAAAATTGGATGGGTGCTCGACAATGTGGAGGGTGCCCGAGCCCGCGCCGAAGCAGGCGAACTGGCTTTCGGAACCGTAGAGAGCTTCCTGATCTGGAAACTGACCGGAGGCAATTCGCACGTCACCGATGTCACCAACGCGTCGCGAACATTGCTTTATCGGCTTGGGCTCGGAGATACTGGAGGCTGGAGCGGCAAGATGTGCGCCACGCTGGGTGTGCCGATGAGCATATTGCCGCAGATTCGACAGAATGCTGATGATTTCGGCACCAGCGAGGAAAGCCTCTTCGGCAAGGCGCTGCCGATCCTGTCCGCGGCGGGCGATCAGCAATCGGCGCTTGTGGGGCAAGCTTGCCTGGAGCCCGGTACCGCCAAGATCACTTATGGCACCGGGGCGTTTCTCGTGGCTAACTGCGGTACCATTCGTCCGCAGTCGGCAAATCGCTTGTTGGGCACGGTCGGCTATGAAGTGGCGGGCAGGGGTGCGATGGCCCTGGAGGGCTCAATCTTCAATGCCGGAACCATAGTGCAATGGCTGCGTGACGATTTGCGCCTGATCGAGGATGCGGCCGAAAGTGCGGATGTGGCGGCGGCGCTCAGTGGCAATGGCGGGGTCTATATCGTTCCGGCCTTTACCGGGCTTGGCGCTCCGCATTGGGCGGCCGATGCGCGCGGCACGATCAGCGGCATTACCCGCGCCACCAAGGCCGAACATCTGGTGCGGGCGGGGCTGGAATCGGTCGCCTATCAGACGCGTGACTTGCTCGATGCTTTTGAAGCTGATGGCGTTGCGATCAAGGAACTGCGTGTCGATGGGGGCATGGTGGCGAATGACTGGTTGATGCAGTTCACGGCCGACATTTGCGAGCGTCCGATCCTGCGGCCTGACTATCGCGAGATGACGGCGCTTGGGGCCGCAGCTCTGGCGGCTATGCAGCTTGGATGGTTGGCTGCCGACGCGTGGGCCAGCCGCACTGTGCCCGGCACCCGGTTCGAACCGAAAATGGAAAAGACTGCTTCGGCCCGTTTGCGACGCGGCTGGGCGACGGCGCTTCGCAAGACGCTGGCCTGAGCGTCTATCAAGCGAAAACAAAAAAAGGGCGGACACGAGGTCCGCCCTTTTCTCATTTGTCGTTTGCGATCACTTACATGCCGCAGGTATTGGTCAGGAAGGTCTCGATTTCTTCCAGAACCTGTTCCTTGTGCTCAGGCAACCATTTGGCGCTCTGGTGACCCATCTGCTTCATGACAAGAAACTTGCTGTCAGGCTGCTTGTCCTTGATGGCATTGTAGAAGTCGCGGCTGTGGAAGATCGGCACGCGGACATCGTAGTCACCATGATAGATCAGGATCGGGATGTTGATCTTGTCCGTGTTCTTCATCGGGTCCATGCCCTTGACGGTGTCACCCTGAACAATGCGCTGGATGCGATTGTCGCCCCATTCATTGCCGAGCTTTGCAAGGTTCGAAACGCCCGCCCCAGCAATGGCACACTGGTAAGGGCTGTTCGGACGAACGGAAGCCGCAAATGCTGCAAACCCGCCATAGGAATAGCCATGAATGGCGATCTTGTCGGCATCGACATAGCCATTCTCGACCAGCCAGGCTGCGCCATCATCCTTGTCGTCCTGCATCTTCTGGCCCCATTCGCCGTCGCCAGCGCGCCAGAGTGCACGGCCCCAGCCATCACTTCCGCGATATTGCGGCTGCATGATGATGTATCCGCGGCTCGCGAAATACTGCGTCCAGCCTGACGAATCAAACCCGGCGCTATCACGGGCCCAGGGACCACCGTGCGGCACGATGATTGCGCCTTTGGCCTTCTGGCCTTCTTCAAAGCCGGCGGGCAGGGTGATGATCGCGGGGATCTGCAGGCCGTCGCGTGCAGAATAGTAGACGAACTTCGACTTGCCGAGATCCTCTACGTCGATCCACGGACGCTGGGATCCGATGACGGCGACCTTGGACTTGTCGACCAGCAGGAAGTAAGCGGGCGGCATGTCGGCGGCGCTGACCGCAAAGAGGACGCGATTGCGATCTGCCGTATAGTCGCTGATAGCCACATTCTTGCCCGGGAAGGCCGCATCCAGACCATCCTGAATGCTCTTCATCTCAGGATCGAGCCAATAGGTTTCCTGAACAGGGCCGCTGTAGGTAAATCCAAGAATGGCACCGAAGTCCTGCGCGCGATCAGAGAAGATCATGCCCGAGGCGTTGAACTCGGGATGTGCGAATACGGGATCGTCACTGAACGAGTCTGTGGACGCATCATACAGATAGATCGCGACCTTGTCGTCGAACTTGTCGGTCGCGACAAAGTAGTTTTCGGTATCGTTCTGCTTGCCGAGCACTTCCATATTGAAGCGATTGGCAATTTCGGTCGTCAGTGGCTCTTCTATCCGGAAATTGCCGTCATTATCCAGCAAGCTGATATATTGGCGCCAGGCACCATTTTCGTATTCGAGTTCCGTCCGTGCAACAGGCTCACCGGTTCGGGTGCTGACTTCAATTTGCTGCGTATCGCTTGCCTTGAAGAGGAATTTCTCGCGGCCATTCGAAAGATCATGTTCGAAATAGCTTGTTCCGTTCTTCGTGGAGGTACGGCGAAGGACGATCTTGGTTGGATCGAGCGGAAGCAGTGAGGCAATGCCGGTATCGCCTTCCAGTTCGAAACAGCGGAGCAACATCTTGTTTGCGCCAATTTCAGCGCGGCCATCCGGGAGGTCATCAATCTTCTTGATGCGCTCGTTCCCCATATAGACCTTTTGAAGGTATTTCTTGGTCGAGCCGGTTGTCTTGCCTTCGCCACAGCCTTCAAGGGCGCCGATATAGGGCTGGACCGTGAACCAGAGGGACTTCTTGTTCTTCAGCGCGCTTGCCCCGTAGAATTTGGTCTTTCCGCTGGAAGGCGTGATGTTCGAAGGGACGAGCGGCTTGGTGGTATCAATCTCGCCAGACAGGTCCCAATAGGCTGCTGCGCGCGCATCGCCATCCTTCGAGGGATCAGCAATCACGCCGACCAGCATGTCACCCTCAAGTGACATGGAGACGCTGGAAACCGACGGGAATTTCGCGAAGTCTTCTGCGGTCACCGGTTCAGCCTGTGCGGCCAATGATCCCGCAAGCGCACTGATCATACCAGCCGCCAAAATGCGATAGCGCATCAATGTATTCCTCCGAATTGGTTATGTTTACTATTTAAGTCGGGGCGGGGAGCGTCAAGCACGGTCATGCACTTATGCGACAAGAACCCGTCCGCAACTTATGGGAGCATGGCAAGATTGTGTCCCAAACAACACAGTTTGGTGGCAGAAAGTGCCTCGTGGGTGAAATTTGTGTCATGAAATCTTGTCACTTCCAAAACCGACGTTCAACGTAGCGGCAAGGCCTGCTGTAAATGCGGGTGCTGGGTGGAAAACACCGGGCTAATAGGTGAGCAAAAACATATTTCAGGGGAAATACTGATGAACAAACGACTGTTCCGTCGGTCGGTTTTCGGCAGTGTCGCTGTAGGCGCACTTGTCATTTCCGGCGCGGCTCAAGCCCAGGACGCAGATGCAGAATCTGAAGACGTTCTGGAAATCATTGACGAGGCTCCTCAGGATGAGTCCCGCCAAGAGAAGATCGTGGTTACCGGCTCCCTGCTGGCTCGCGATTCATTCTCCTCGTCTTCGCCGATTCAGGTGATCACGGCCGAAGTCGCAACGCTCGAAGGCCTGGTCGATACGGCCGCGCTTCTGCAGGGCTCTTCGCTCGCATCGGGCTCGACCCAGCTGAACAACACATTCCAGAATTTCGTCACCAATGGTGGTGTCGGTACGCAAACGCTCGACCTTCGCGGTTGTGGTGACACGCGTACGCTGGTTCTGGTCGACGGTAAGCGCCCAGGCGCTTCAGGTACGCGCGGCGCAGTTTCCGCACTCGACCTGAACGTCGTTCCACAGTCCATCATCTCCCGCGTTGAGATCCTCAAAGACGGTGCTTCGACCATCTATGGTTCGGACGCTGTTTGCGGCGTGGTCAACATCATCACACGTGATTCCGTGGATGACCTGGAACTGAACTTCAATGTCACGCAGCCCTTCGAAGAAGGTGGCGAGCAGTATTCCGCCAGCGCGGCATGGGGTTTTGAGCTTGGCGACAATGCGGCATTCACCCTGTCGGCTGAGTATCGTCTCTCCGAAGAACTCGACGCCAGCCAGCGCGATTACCTGTCCTGCCCACGCGATCTCGTGCGTGACCCGCAGACCGGTGGCCTGATTGACCGTCTGAACTATTCGGCTACGGCGACAGACCCGCGCAACACCTGTAGCAATCTGTACCACAATACGGCCATCGACCTGTTCTCAGGTGAGCGTCTCGTGCCTTCCCCGGACGGTGTGACGGGCGCGACGGCTTTCGGTGGTTCGATCCCGGGTTACCGCCCACGCGTCGGTACGGGCTATCTGGCCAGCGGCCAGCCATACTATGAAGACATTCTCGATGCGGCCTTCCTGGACAACTCGGACTTCATCCCGCGCAACGAGAACATTTCTCTCTTCGGCTCTGCCGACGTGACCTTTGCCGGTGTCGAATGGGATACGGAACTTCTCTTCAGCCGTCGTACGACGGACATCGAAGGTTGGCGCCAGTTCTTCCCGATCGTTGGCTCTTCACAAACGCCGTTTGGTGTTCTGCCGCAGTATGGCTACATCGCTGATCCGACCTATTCGAATGACATGAATTCGCTGGTCCAGATCGTGGCACCATTCCCGACGACCGATAAGGTTGAAGTCGACTACTTCTACGGCAGCACGTCGTTCTCCGGCGGCTTTGCTCCGGGCGTTCTCGACGCATGGTCCTGGAAAATCGATGGCACCTATTCGCGCGGCGAAGGTACCTACGAAGGCAACGAGATCCTGATCTCCCAGTCGGGTGACTGGAACTATGATGGCGTCGACTACAACGATGATGGCGTCCCAGACCTGGTTGGTCCTCCAACCATCAACCTGCTGGACCCTGATATCCTCAGCGGTGCTGCTGTAAACGACCTGGTTGCGGCCATTGGTGGCTACCAGACTGGTGAAACGGTCTATGAGCAGACCACTTTGACCGCGGTCGTTGCGGGTGAACTGTTCGAACTGCCAGCTGGTCCAATCGGTCTCGGCATCGGCGCTGAATATCGCGAATTCAGCATTGATGACACGCCAGGTGAACTGACCCAAAGCGGCGACATCTGGGGTTCTTCGACTGCAGGCCCGACCCGTGGCGAGAACACTGTCACCGAACTGTTCGCTGAAGTCGAAGTGCCGATCTTCAAAGGTCAGCCTTTTGCTGAAGATGTTACGTTCAACGGTTCTGTGCGTGGCTTCGAATACGACATCGGTGGTTCCGACTCGATCTACAAGGTCGGTCTGAACTGGCAGGTCAACCCGATCCTCCGGGCACGTTCGAGCTTTGGTACATCTTACCGTGCACCAGCGCTGTTCGAACTGTTCCTTCAGGACCAGACCGGCTTCGTATCTCAGACCTCGGTCGACCCATGTATCAACTGGGGCGATACCACTAACCAGAACATCCGTACCAACTGTGCAGCCGCAGGTATTCCTGACGACTTCACAGGCGGTCTCGGCGGTTCTGCTCTGATCACGACCTCTGGTGGTGGCGATGAGCTTGAATCCGAATCCGGTGAAACCTTCACCGCGGGTATCATCCTGACGCCGACTTTCGCCAACCTCAACATCGCGATCGACTACTACGAAGTTGAAATTCAGGACCAGATCACAAGCCTGAGCGGTGCTCAGATCGTCGGCGGTTGTTATGCAACAACGACCTTCCCGAACGATTTCTGTGACCTGTTCGAGCGTGATTCTGCGACGTCGCTGACGCCGTTCCAGCTCGACAACATTCAGGCCCTTACCCTGAACGTTGACTCCCAGCAGCAGCGCGGCATCGACCTTGAAGTTCGCTACGAAGAAGACTTCAACTTCGGTACGCTGACTGTCGAAACCTCGATGAACTGGGCTCTGGAGCGTTACATCAACGTCTTCGGTTCGGACTTCGTCTCGGGTGTGGAAGACAACGACTTCAACGGCACAATCGGTTATCCGAGTGTCGTAGGTGATGCGAACATCCGTTTGGACCGCGGCGACTGGACCTATTCCTGGTTCACGAACTTTGTTGGCCGTCAGGACAACAACCGCAACTTCAACGACGACCTGAACGAGCCAGCGGCCTATTTTGGTCTCGAGGGACAGTACAAGGTCTTCACCGAAGCTCAGTTCGAACATGGTGCTTCTGTCCGCTGGACAGGCGACACATGGACGATCACTGGCGGTATCCGCAACATCTTCGACGAAGCGCCACCGCAAGTGTCTGACATCATTCAGACCAGCGCAGGCAATACGCCGCTCAGCGCAACGGCTTACGACTATCGCGGTCGTCGTGCCTTCGTGAGCGTGTCCAAGACCTTCTAGGGTCGAAGACAAGTCCAATATTGCGAAAGGGCGGACCATATGGTCCGCCCTTTTTGCATTTGAGGCTGAATGCGATGGACAAACAGCCCGCGCGCGCCGGAAGACGCGCGCTCAGTGTCGCTGATTATCGGGAAATTCCTGGTGCCGCGAGGGAGAATTGAACTCCCGGCCTCATCATTACCAATGATGCGCTCTACCACTGAGCTACCGCGGCATTGCAGGAATGGAAAGCGGGCTTTAGCTTATGCAGACTGACATGAAAAGGCCGTTTTGCTGCGAAAAGCACCTCATATGAAAGACAAGGTAACAGGACAGGATAATGCCGCACGCCGGGCCGAGGCTCTGCGGTCGAATTTGCGACGCCGCAAGGCGGCTACGCGCAAGGCAAAGGCGCCCCCGGCTGAGTCGGATCCAGAGAAGAAATGAGCCTGCCGCTCAACTCTCAGGCTTATCTGCGTGGGCCGCACGGCTTTCTCGCTGCGGCCAGGGAAGAGAGCCTGTTCGTTCGGCAGAAACTGCCCTTTCTGGGCAAGTGCACGCTGGTGCTGGGCCATGCTGAATGTCTGGAATTCCTCAAGGATTCGGATCGTTTTGCGGTGGACGCGCGAAACGCCGGGTTTGATTCCCCGTTCGGCCTCAGATTTCTGCCCAAATCCCTGAAGACGCTGTCCAACAATCTGCTGTCGCTGGATGACCCTGACCATCTGCGCTTGCGCCGTCTGGTCGACCAGCCCTTCCGGCGCGTCTCGATCGACGCATTGAAGCCGCGTATTCGCGAAACCTGTGATCGGCTGGTGGCGGAGATGGTTGAAGCAGGCGAAGCGGATCTGGTTGAGGGGCTGTGCCGACAGCTGCCATTATTGGTGATCTATGACCTGCTGGGGTTCTCGGGCGAGATTCGAAACAAGCTTGATTCTGTCCTGCATGGCCTGACCGCGACAGCGAACATATTCAATGTGCTGCGCGGCCTGATGAAGCTTGGCGCGGTTCAGAGAATGCTGGCGGAGGAATTCGAGCGCGTCCGGCATGAACCCGGGCCAGGCCTCGTCACCGAACTCGTCCATGCTGAAGCCGATGGCGACCGCATGAGCAATGACGAGTTGGTTGCCATGGTGTTTGTCCTCTTCATCGCCGGACATGAGACGACGAAGCACCTGATCTCGTCAGCTGTCTACACGCTGCTGACCGAGCCGGACGCAGCGGATCAGTATCGGGGCATGGATGACGATGCGCGCGGCATCGCCGTGGATGAGCTCATGCGCTACTGCGCTCCGGTGCAGATGACCAAGCCGCGGCATGCACGCGAGGATCTGGAATTCCACGGCTTGTCAATGAAACGCGGCGAACGCCTTGTTGCCTTGCTTGCGGCGGCCAATATTGATCAGCGTGTGTTTGAGGGCCCTCGAAACCTGGACCTGACCCGCAGGCCCAATCGCCATCTTGGATGGGGTGGCGGGCCTCATATCTGCCTCGGCCTGCACTTGGCACGCGCCGAAGCGCAGGCGGCGCTCGATTGTCTTCTGGACGGCTGGCCGGGCCTCGCCCTGGGCGTTGAGCCGGAACGGCTGAAGTGGATTCCGCGCTCCGGCTTGCGAGGGCTTAAGCAACTGCCGGTAATATTTGGATAAAGTCTGTGCAGCCTTGCCACATTCAGGCCCTTCCAAAGCCGCGAAGCGCTGTATAAGGGCAATCCATGGATAAATTGCACATCAAGGGCGGCGCTCATCTGAATGGCCGCATTCCGGTTTCCGGCGCGAAGAACTCCGCTCTGAAGCTGATGGTCGCATGTTTGCTGACTGACGAGCCCATCACGCTTACCAATATGCCGAATCTGGCTGATACGCGCTTCCTTGCGCAATTGCTGGAAACGCTGGGCGTTGAAGTCTATTGGCCGAAGGGCGATTCGACCTGTCATCTGAACGGTGCTGAGCTGAAAAGCACGATCGCGCCATATGATCAGGTCCGCAAGATGCGGGCGAGTTTCAACGTGTTGGGGCCTCTGATTGCGCGTTCTGGCCATGCAACAGTCTCGCTGCCAGGTGGCTGTGCCATTGGTGCCCGACCGGTTGATCTGCACCTGCAGGCTCTGGAAGCGATGGGTGCGGATCTGCGTGTGGAGCAGGGTTATGTGAAGGCCGCCGCCATTCATGGCCTGAAGGGCGCGCACATCAATTTTGCCATGCCGAGCGTGGGTGCGACCGAGCATGCCATGCTGACTGCGACGCTTGCGCAGGGCGAGACCGTTCTGGAGAACGCCGCACGTGAGCCCGAGATTGAAGACTTGGCGGTTTGCCTGAACTCCATGGGCGCGAAGATCACGGGCGCTGGCACGTCCAAAATTCGCATTGAAGGCGTCGAGAAACTGAGCGGCACGACGCATTCCGTCATGCCGGACAGGATTGAGGCGGGCACATATGCCATGGCGGCTGCAGCGGCCGGCGGCGATGTTACGCTGGAGGGCGCTCCGGTGGCGGCCCTTGGTGCAATGATTGGCAAGCTGAGAGAGGCTGGCGTCACGGTCGAGGCCGACGAGGCCGCGGCCACTCTGCGCATCGTGCGGAATGGCTCTCGGCTCAAATCCGTCAGCGTATCGACCCAGCCGCATCCAGGCTTCCCGACCGACCTTCAGGCTCAGTTCATGGCCCTGATGAGTCTCGCGGACGGTACAAGCATCATTCGCGAAACGATTTTCGAAAACCGTTTCATGCATGCACCGGAACTCTCGCGTCTCGGCGCAGACATCACAGTGCGTGGGCAGGAGGCGGTCGTGAAAGGTGTACCTCAGCTGACCGCAGCGCCAGTCATGGCGACAGATTTGCGCGCATCGGTCTCTCTTGTGATTGCAGGGCTTGCCGCAGAGGGGGAGACTGTGGTGAACCGTATCTACCACCTCGATCGTGGATTTGAACGGCTGGAAGCGAAACTTAACGCCTGTGGCGCTAGCATTGAACGTCGATCCGAGGACGAAGACTAGGAATTGCTCAAGGGGCACTGATGGCTGATCACAAACCACTTCGTCTCCTCGCCGAAACGGCCGAGGATCTGGAAGTCATTTCCGCCGCCATTCAGGACAGTGTCGTGAAAGCGGGGAACCTGAAATATGAGTCCCGCCACAACCGGTTTGCGCTGGAGATAAACCGCTTTCGCTGGGAAGCGGGCGCGAAACGCGGCGACGGCCAGCGTGTGCGGTCGCTGCTGGCCTTCGATGGCGTGCTGGGCGCGAAGACCCGCGCTGTCACCAAGACCGACCCGGAAATGATCCTGTCGCTGTTGCAGGTGACCTTCACCCCGGCAGATGAGCCGCCGGGTGGAAAGATCACGCTGATCTTCGCAGGCGACGGAGAAATCGTCCTTGAGGTTGAAGTTCTGGATGCAACCTTGCTGGACAGTGACTATGTGTGGCCGACGCGCCGCCTTCCGAGCCACGAGCGGCGCCGGAGATAGACATGGTCCGCAGGTTTTTTGCCTCAAACGACGCCTTCAATGGTGAATTCGCCCAGTTCCTGGAGCAGGAACGCGGCACGGGTGAAGACGTTGCGAATACCGTAACGGGCATCCTGAAGGATGTGCAGGCACGCGGCGGCGAGGCCGTGGCCGAATACACGGCCAGGTTTGACGGTCTGCAACTGGACCCATCGACGCTGACATCCGACAATGTGAACCTGCACAGCCTGGCCGCGCAATGCCCGGCTGATTTGCGCGAAGCCATCGATTTTGCACATGATCGGATCGCCACATATCATGCGGCGCAGCGGCCCGCAGACCACAGTTTTACCGACTCAGCGGGAGTAGAGCTCGGCTGGCGCTGGACGGCGCTGGAAAGCGTCGGCGTCTATGTGCCGGGCGGCCGCGCGAGTTACCCCTCTTCGGTCCTGATGAATGTCGTGCCGGCCAAGATCGCCGGCGTTGAGCGCATCGTCATGGTTGCGCCCGCGCCCCAGGGCGAGCTGTCACCCGCGGTTGCATACGCCGCGCTGAAAGCTGGCGTTGAGGAATTTTACCCAATTGGTGGGGCGCAGGCCGTTGGCGCGCTGGCTTTTGGCACGTCAAACATGGCCCCGGTCGACAAGATTGTCGGCCCTGGCAATGCTTTCGTCGCAGAGGCCAAGCGCCAAGTATTTGGCCGCGTCGGCATCGACACGATTGCCGGCCCGTCAGAGATTTTGGTCATCGCAGACCATACGGCAAATCCGGACTGGATTGCCGCCGACCTGCTGTCTCAGGCCGAGCATGATCCCAGCAGCCAGTCGATCCTCATTGTTGTGGACCAGGCTGTGGGGGATTCTGTGGAAAGGGCTGTGGAAAACCAGTTGAAAACCCTGCCCACGGGCGAGCGAGCCCGCGAAAGCTGGATGAACAATGGCGCAATCGTCGTCGCACCTGATTTGCCTGCTGCAGCCTCCATCGCGAACCGCATCGCGGCTGAGCATCTGGAGCTGGCCGTGGAGGACCCGGATGCCCTGTTGCCACTGATCCGCCATGCCGGTGCGGTCTTTCTGGGCCACTATATGCCCGAGGCGCTGGGCGATTACGTCACCGGGTCGAACCACGTCTTGCCGACCAGCCGCGCCGCGCGCTTCTCGTCAGGCCTTGGTCTGTATGATTTTCTGAAACGGATGAGTGTTCAGCGTGTGGGCCCCGAGGGGTTTGCCGCGATTGCGCCCGCCGCCTTGCGCCTCGCCGAGGCAGAGCGCTTGCCAGCCCATGCGCGCTCCATCTCCATCCGCTCCAATCAGGGCACGGACGGGTGAGCAATGATCGGCTCATCGGCGTCGATATCGACGATGAGACCCTGGGCGCATCGGGCCCGGACGCCGAGCATGAGCGCCGCGTTGCCATTTTTGATCTGTTGGAAAGTAATTCCTTCAAGGTGATCGGTCAGGATGAGGGACCCTATCAGCTGAACCTGTCCAAAGCCGAGCGTCGGCTCGTCTTTGCCATTCGTACCGAGGCAGGCGAGGAGGTGCACACTTTCATCCTTTCACTCGGGCCGTTCCGGGGCGTGATCCGTGACTATTTCATGATCTGCGACAGCTATTACGATGCGATCCGAACCCAGTCGCCGCACCAGATCGAAGCCATCGATATGGCGCGGCGTGGCATCCATAATGAGGGTTCAGAACTTCTCGCCGAACGCCTTGAAGGCAAGATCGAAGTCGACTTCTCCACGTCGCGGCGGCTATTCACGCTGATCTGCGCCCTCCATGCCGGCCAAACGCGCGCAGCGGGCTAGGGAAATAATTCAAAGTCACCGAAGCGTATCCACTTGCTACACACGATCGCTCACGCAATGATACCGCTATCATAAAAAAGCGGAGGAAAGTCATGGCGAAACGGATTCTGATTGGGCTCGCGGGACTCGTGTCAGCAATTGCGCAAAGTGCGTGCAGTGCCATGGGGCAAGTTATGCCGGCCGACGAAATGGTGGTTGAACAGGTGCCAGTGGCGCTGGAAAAGCACCGCGTCGTTATCCTGACCGACATGGAAGCAGACCCGGACGACACCCAATCGCTGATCCGTCTCCTGCTCTATTCCAATGAGATCGACATCGAGGCGCTGGTGGCGACCACGTCGATCTGGAAGAAAAAGGATATTCGGCCCGATTCCATCCGCACGACACTTGGAAAGTATGGCGAGGTCTACGATACGCTCAGCCAGCACGCGCCGGATTATCCGGCGGAATCCGAGTTGCAGGACCTCGTGATGAGCGGTCAGCCGGGCTATGGCATGGCCAGCGTGGGGACCGGGCAATCGACAGAAGGGTCCGACGCCATCATTCGCCTGCTTGAGGCCGAGGATGACAGGCCACTGTGGATCTCCGTCTGGGGCGGGGCGAACACGCTGGCCCAGGCGCTGCATGATATCCGTGAAAAGAAGAGCGAGACAGACGCTGCGCACCTGATCTCGAAACTCCGTGTCTATACAATTTCGGATCAGGACGATAGCGGCATCTGGATGCGCCGCGAGTTTCCGAGCCTGTTTTACATTGTCAGCCCGGGCGAGTATGGCCGCTCCACCTGGACCGCTATAACGCGTGGCTTTCCCGGCTTCGAGGATCATATCTCGAACCAGTGGATCGCCGAAAACATCCAGCAAGATCATGGCCCGCTTGGCGCGCGCTATCCGGACGTGGTCTGGGGTATGGAAGGCGATACACCTGCCTATCTCTCCCTGATCCCGAACGGGCTCAACGTGCCGGACCGTCCGGACTGGGGCGGCTGGGGTGGTCGGTACGAACTCTATACGCCGAGTGCGGATGAGATCGGTGTCGGTCCCGGAAAGCTTGGTTCGGGCGGTGTGCCGCTGGACCCGGAACCGCGCCCGATCTGGACGAATGCGACCGACACCTACACGCCTTGGGTGGCGCAGAAGGATGGTCGGGCGATTGGCCCTGCAGAGGAAACCTATCACGACAATCATGTCACGTTGCTGCGGTGGAGAAGCGACCTCCAGCGTGACTTTGCTGCGCGCATGGACTGGACCATTTCATCCTATGAAGATGCGAACCATCCGCCGGCCGTGAAACTGGCTCATGCGCGCCAGTTCACCGCGAAGTCCGGAGAGCATATCGGATTGGATGCGTCTGGTACGTATGATCCGGATGGCGACAGCCTCAGCTATCACTGGTTCAATTATGCCGAAGCGGGGACTTTGGAGGCGCCCATAGACATGGGGCACGCCGTCAATGATTTCGATATCTGGTTCCAGTTGCCGGAGGTGGACCAGACGGAAACTGCGCACTTCATCGTGAAAGTCACCGATAAGGGAACGCCATCGCTGACACGCTATGAACGGGTGATTGTCACAATCGAGCCCTAAGCTGAGGAAAGTTCAGGTAAAACGGGCAAGGCTTGCCCCAGCGTCCGGTCTTTGTGACGTAGCGACACCGTGTATGATCGGACAAAACGATCCGGAGGAAACATGCACTACACCGAACTCCTGAAAGCACGGGAAGAACTGACAGGCCCCGGCGGCGAATTCGAGATCGTCGAGGCCGAAGTTCTGGGCAACCGGCTCCGCGTCTACAAGAACGCCCCGCCCAGTGTGCGGGAAGTCTGGCTGTCGACGCTCCAATTCCCCGAACGCGACTATCTGGTCTACCAGGATGAGCGTTGGACTTATGCGGATGCACATCGCGATGTGGCGTCGGCCGCCGCCTGGATGTTTGACCAGGGCGTAAAGCCCGGCGACCGTGTGGCGATCGCCATGCGCAACTATCCTGAATGGATGCTGCTATATTGGGCCTGTGTCTCGGTTGGAATTGCCGTGGTTGGCATGAATGCCTGGTGGACACCTGAGGAAATGGAATACGCGCTAAAGGACTCCGAGCCCAAGATCCTGTTTGCGGACTCAGAGCGGCTGGAGCGGGTGCTCGCCATTTCCGGCGCGGCCGACAAGATGAAGATCGTCGGTGTACGCGCGCCGGATGCGCCATCGCCTGTCATCCAATGGTCAGACGTGTTGGCCCATGGCGGCGCATTGCCGGATGTCAGTGTCGACCCCGACGCGGATGCTTGCATCTTCTATACATCCGGCACGACCGGTTTCCCGAAAGGCGCACAGCTGACCCATCGGGGGTGCGTGTCCAATTTGCTGAACATGGCATTTGCGGGGGCTTCCACCCAGCTCGCGACCGCGCGCGCCACGGGGGAAATGCCACCCGAAGAAGCGCCGGTTCCGGTTGGCCTGATCACGACGCCGCTCTTCCATGTCACGGCGAACAATTGCGCCGCGTATCTCATTACCGCTGCGGGCGGCAAGATCGTGCTGATGTATCGCTGGGACGCGGGCGAGGCGCTGAAACTGGTTGAGACCGAGAAGGTCACGGCGATGAGCGGCGTCCCCATCATGGCCCGCGAACTGATCAACCATCCAGACTTCGAAAAGACAGACACGTCCAGCCTGGCAACGCTGGGCGGGGGCGGCGCGCAATTGCCGCCGGACCTTGTTCAAAAGATCGACTCCACGGTGGCAACCGCCCGGCCGAATACCGGTTACGGCATGACCGAAACCTGCGGCATCATCACATCTGTTGCGGCCGACTTCTTCATCGACAAGCCCGACAGCGCTGGCCCGGCCATGCCCAATTTCGAGGCCAAGTGCGTCAATGATCTTGGTGAGACCGTCGCGCAGGGCGAAGTTGGCGAGCTGTGGGTGCGCGGCTCTTCGGTCATCAAAGGCTATATCAATCGACCTGAGGCGACGGCAGAATCGATTACCGATGGGTGGTTGCATACCGGCGACATTGCCCGGATCGACGAGCATGGTTTCATCTTTATTGTGGACCGCAAGAAAGACATGGTGCTGCGCGGCGGCGAGAACGTCTATTGCGCCGAGGTCGAGGCGGCGATCTATCGTCACCCGTCCGTGGCAGAGTGCAGCGTCTTCGGCGTACCGGATGACCGGTTGGGCGAAGAGGTCGGCGTGGCCGTCGTGCTGAAACCGGGCGAAGACCTGGCTGCCGTTACCCTTCGTGAGCATTGCGCGGGCATCATGGCGAAGCACAAGGTGCCGCGTTATGTCTGGTTCCTCACTGCACTGCCGCGCAATGCCAGCGGCAAGTTCATCAAGCGCGACCTGAAAGAACAGCTGACCAAGGAACTGGATAGCGCAGCGGCGAACTAGCGCATGACAGTAGCGATTATTTTGAGCAAGCCCTCCAGCCTCTGGGGGGCTTGCCTCGTTTTGGGGAAAGCCATTCTGCCGCGCGCCAGGAATGGCGACCCCGGCAGGATTCGAACCTGCGACCGTCCGATTAGAAGTCGGGTGCTCTATCCAGCTGAGCTACGGGGCCGGATCGTGGCCGGCGGGCATCCTAGTGTGTCCAGGGCTGCTTGCGATTGGCGTCGAAGTTAGCGCTATAGGACTTTACAAGCCGTTTCCGCTCTTCAGATGGCGTAACCGTAAATGTCAGGCCCTTGCTCTTGGCATACTCGATCGCCTGTTCCTGCGTCTCGAAGGAAAGGCGGATCTGTCCGGACGTGTCGTCAATGCTGGTCCAGCCCATGAGGGGGTCTGCCGAGCGCTTGGCGTCATTGTTCACGAATTCGAGAATCCAGGCTTTGGTCTTGCCTCTGCCGGAGGTCATCGCGCTTTTGGCGGGCTTGTAGATACGCGCTTGCATGATGAACCTCACCGCTAAGAAAGTGAATGGTCGGAGCGAGAGGATTCGAACCTCCGACCCTCTGGTCCCAAACCAGATGCGCTACCAGGCTGCGCTACGCTCCGGACTCCCGTAATAATGGGGTCGCGCCACGGCGCAAGCCCCTTTCGGCTGTGAATTCAGTCTTTTGTGCGCAAGCGTCGCACCAGACCCTCTTGCGCAACGCTTGCCACGAGGTCTCCGGCCATATTGAAGATCATTCCGCGATTGAATCCACGTCCTTTGCCGGCAAATGGGCTGTCCATGGAGTAGAGGTGCCACTCATCGAATTTGATGGGTCCATGCAGCCACATCGCGTGATCCAGGCTGGCCGACATCAATTCCTTGTGGTTCAGCCAGGTAATGCCGTGCGGGCGATAGCTGGAGCTGAGCAGGGCCATGTCGGAGGCATAGGCCAGCAGGCAATGGTGCAGCGCCGGCGGCACGTCGATGGGGCGGCTGACCCGGAACCAGATATTGTGGTGATCGTCTGCGATTTCGGGATGGATCAGGTCCAGCGGGGCCACGTCGCGGATTTCGATGTCGCGTTCGCGGGCAAAATCCTCGCGTAGGGCCTCGGGCAGGCGGTCGGCGATTTCCAGGCGGCGTTCGCGAAGATCCTTCAGGCCGTCGGGGCCGTCCACTTCCGGCATCTTGTGCTGGTGTTCCCAGCTCTCCTCGTCGGTCTGGAAGCTCGCCGCCATGTTGAAAATCTGTTTTCCGTGCTGGATCGCCACCACGCGCCGCGTCGTGAAGCTGCCGCCATCACGGGAATGGTCAACCTGATAGATGATCGGCACTTTCGGGTCGCCGGGACGGATGAAATAGGCATGGAGCGAGTGGCATGTCCGGTCTTCCGGCACGGTGCGGTAGGCCGCCACCAGCGACTGAGCGATGACCTGACCGCCGAAAACCCGCTGGCTGGCGCGCTCATCCGGGCTCTGGCCACGGAACAGGTCCAGCTCCAGGCGCTCGATATCGAGCAGGGACAGAAGGTCTCCAACAGGGTCGGTCATGCGTGGTCTCCAAATCGTGTGATCAGCAGCTAGCAGAGGCATTCGTGGATGCAAACTGTGCAAGTGCGCGATTCCTGTCCAATCCACCTTTCTCTGGTCACAACATGTTCACCATATTCCGGTATTGGCAGGTATCATGGTTAATCCCGCCGCTCTTCCTGCCGCCGTCCCGTTTCGCGATTCCTTCTCGCAAATGAAGCGTGATCTCGATTTTTTACGCATGGCGATCCGGATGCACAAGCTGATCGGCGACGTTACGCCGGACTCCCGGCAACTCGTTGCGGATGATTTCGAGGAGAGTGTCGACAAGCATGCCGGGAACATCGCGTTTCGGTTTGAAGGCAAGCTCACCACATATGCCGAATTCGATGCCACCGCGAACCGGATTGCCCATTGGGCGCTGGCGCACGGTCTGAAAGCCGGCGACCGGGTTGCGCTCTGCATGGAGAATTGCCCGGACTATGTCGCGATCTGGGTCGGCCTCGCCAAGGTTGGCGTCGTCACCGCCCTGGTGAACACGCATCTGGAAGGGGAGTCCCTGAAACATTGCCTCGCCATTTCCGACGCCACTCATGTGATTACAGGCCCGCATCAGGACCATGCGGTCTGTTCTGTCACGGCTGGAATGGAAAATGCCCCGAAGGTCTGGACCCTGGGCGGCGCCCATGGCGAAGACATCGCGGCCATGATGCCCAATCTCTCGTCGGAACGGCCGTCGCGCGAATTGCGCGCGCAGCTGCGCGGCAAGGACATGTGCCTCCTGATCTACACGTCCGGCACGACGGGCATGCCCAAGGCAACCCGGATCACGAATTCCCGCCTTCAGATCATGCTGCGCACCTTTATCGCGCCTTGCTATACCGGCCCGCGGGACCGGGTTTACATCACGCTGCCCCTGTATCACGGGACGGGCGGCATTTGCGGCGTCGGCCAGGCCATGATGAGCGGCGCCAGCATCGTGCTGCGCCGGAAATTCTCGGCCAGCGCCTTCTGGGATGATGTGGTTGATGAAGGCGTCACCTCGATCGTCTATATTGGCGAACTGTGTCGCTACCTCCTCAATCGCCCGCCGCACCCCAAGGAGCGGGCGCACCGGCTGCAGACAGGGTTCGGAAACGGCCTGCGCCCGGAAATCTGGACGGAATTTCGCGAGCGGTTCAACATTCGGCATCTCGTGGAATTCTATGCCGCGACGGATGGCAATGTGAATTTGATGAGCATTGACGGCACCGTGGGCGCGGTCGGGCGCATTCCGAAATGGCTCAAGGCGCGGTTTGACCATGTCGAGTTCGTGAAGTTTGATCTCGAAACGGAAGACGTTGTTCGCGGCGAGGATGGATTCGTGATCCGCGCGGAGACGAATGAGCCTGGCGAAATGCTGGGGCGTATTGCGGATACTGAATTCGAGTTCGCGGGATATCATGACCCGAAGGCGACGGAGAAGAAGATTCTCCGGGACGTGTTTGAACCCGGAGACAAATGGTTCCGGACGGGGGATCTGATGCGCAAGGACGAAAATGGCTATGTCTACTTCGTTGACCGGGTTGGCGACACGTTCCGCTGGAAGGGAGAGAATGTCTCCACCAGCGAAGTGAGCGATGCGATGATCCGCGCTGACGGGATTGCCACGGCGAATGTCTATGGGGTAGAAATTCCGGGGACGGAAGGTAAGGCTGGCATGGCGGCGGTTACGTTGAGTGGCGACGTCGATTTCGAAAGCCTGCACTATGAGCTGTCTTCAAGCCTGCCCGCCTATGCCATCCCGATTTTTATTCGTATCCAGCGCGAGCCTGATACGACCGGCACAATGAAGTATCGCAAAGTGGAACTGATGAAAGAGGGCTACAATCCGGACATGGTCGATGACCCGATCTGGATGTACCATCCCGACCGGCGCCAATATGTGCCGTTCACGCAGGACCGGTATGACTCGCTGATCTCCGGCGCGTTCCGCTTCTAGGTCTCAGGCGACCCGGCCCATGCGCTCTTCGAGCCGCGTGGAAAACCAGGAAATGATCCGCCGCCACAGCTCGTCCTTCAGGATGGCGCCTTCCACATCATGGTCAATCGACGGGTTGTCATTGATCTCGATGATCACGACGCCTTGGTCGGTTTCCTTCAGGTCCACGCCATAGAGGCCATCGCCAATCAGGCGCGCGCCGCGTACGGCGGCGTCAACCACGTCTGGCGGTGCATCCTCGACCGGGAAAGTGGTGAAGCCTCCCTCGCTCGTCTTGCCATCCGGACCATGTTTCACAATCTGCCAGTGGCCGCGTGCCATACGGTATTGGCAGGCATAGAGCGGTTCGCCATTGAGGACCCCTATACGCCAATCGAACTTCGTCGGAATGAATTCCTGAGCAATGATCAGGGCCGTGTCCTTGAACATCTGCTTTGCGCCTGCGCGGAGTTCCTCGAGAGAGCGCGCCTTGACCATATTGGTACCGAAGGAACCGTCTGGCGTCTTCAACACGACTGGATTGCCCAAGGTCTCGAACACGGCGGCAAGGTCAGACTTCTCATCGAGAATGAGCGTGTGTGGAATAGGCAAGCCAGCCTTTTCCAAGATCTCCTTCAGGAAGACCTTGTTGGTGCACCGGATCATGGATTGCGTGTCGTCAATGACGGGCATGCCTTCCTGTTCGGCGCGGCGGGCGAACTTGTAGGTGTAGTTATCAATCTGGGTCGTGGCGCGGATGAACAGGGCGTCAAACTCGGCAAGACTGGTCAGGTCCGATGGTTCGATTGTCTCAACCTCAACGCCCATCTTGGCAGCGACATCCGCGAGGCGCTTGATGGAGGAGGGCTTCGACGGCGCGGTCTTTTCATGCGGATCGACCAGCACGGCCAGCGCCCATTTGGCGGGGGCTTTGGACTTCGGCTCGCTGATGCGCCCGCTTGTGTAAGCCTGCATTGCCTCAAGGAAGAACTCCCGGCGCTCGCCTTTCAGCTTGTGAGGCGGCACCATCCGGACACGGCCAATGCCGTGCGGAGATTTCGGGTCCAGTTCGACTTCAAGCGCCGGCACGCGGAACCAGTCGGAGACCTCGCGGGCAAGACGCTCATAACCTGGCGTTTCCGGCTTGGAAAAGGCAACGAAGAGACGCTCGATCTCCGGCGCGCCCTTGGCGCGGGCTTCGCGCAGGCGTTCGCCCAGATCGGGCAGGGCGTGCCTGTAGAGTCCCTTGGCGGATAGTTCCACCATGGTCTGGACGCTGGGGCTGACCCGGTGCCCGCGCGCTTCGGCCAGCAGCGAGGCGTAATAGCCTTCTGACTGGTAGCCATAGGACCGGCAGAGATTCAGGATGTAGGGCCGTCGCCCGGAAAAAAGCGCCGGCTTGGTGATATAGTCTGATACCTTCAGCACCTTGTGAGGCGTCTCAGCCTGAGAGATGTCGTTGGCGGATTCTACGAGTACGACCCAATCGGTCATTGATCCTCTCTCGAGACGCCGGCCAGCGGCTTCTCTAATCTAAGTGCGGCTTCTCCATCGGGATAATAGCCTGCGGCGCGCGCCATTACGCGATAACCATGGCGTTCGTAAAGACGCTTTGCGCGGCTATTTGTTTCGCGCACTTCGAG
>NZ_DEXB01000002.1:0-101917 GCF_002366485.1 Hyphomonas sp. UBA3195 | reverse complement strand
CCATCGGGATAATAGCCTGCGGCGCGCGCCATTACGCGATAACCATGGCGTTCGTAAAGACGCTTTGCGCGGCTATTTGTTTCGCGCACTTCGAGCCGGAGTGTATCGCAGCTTCGCTGCTTTGAAATGTTTTCGCATTTTTCAAGGAAAAGGTCGGAAAGCCCGGTGCCGCGCGCAGCTTCTGCGACGGACAGGGAATAGAGTCGCGCGGCTTTGCTGTTGCGGCGGAACAGGAGGACAGCTGCACCGGTCAGGCCATCCTTTCCGTCGGATACGAGGATTGCCGAATTCCCGCTCAGCAAGCGCCGCCACGTGCGTCGCGAAAACCGGTCTTCCTCCGGAAAGGCAAGCTCCAGGTCTGTCAGCGCTGCGATGTCGTCCAGGGTGGCGGCGCGAATGTCGTGCATCGAGGCGGGGCTAGCGGAGCAGAACCATGTCGTCACGATGGACGATGGCCGGGCGGCCGCGATAGCCGAGGATCGCCTCGACCTCTTCGCTATGGCGGCCGATGACGCGGGCGATCTCGCCCGAACTGTAGGCGGTGACGCCCTTGCCGACCATCTGGCCGGAGGGCGCGTTCAAGGCGACGGCGGCCCCGCGCTCGAAAGTGCCCGTGACGGCGGTGATCCCCACGGCCAGCAGGCTCGCCCCACCGCGCAGGGCCTTGGCCGCGCCTTCGTCCAGTTCGATTGAGCCTTCGGGTGTCAGGTGTCCTGCCAGCCACGCTGCGCGGGCATTGGCGGGCGTGGTGGCGGCGGAAATCAGAGTCGCCCGCGCGTCGTCTTCGATGGCAAGCAACGGATGGTCCCGATTGCCAAGCGTGATCAGCGTGGAGCAGCCGGCAGCATGCGCAATTCGCGCGGCGGCGAGCTTGGTTGCCATGCCGCCAGAGCCGACACCGGCATCAGCGTTCGCGCCGGTCGCCATCGCGTCATGTTCGGCGGTCAGCTGGTCGAGGCGGGGAATATGCGTTGCCTCCGGGTGGGTGCGCGGATCCGCCGTGTAGAGGCCGTCGATATCCGACAGGAGCACCAGCACATCCGCGCCCATCATCTGGGCGACGCGCGCGGCCAGCCGGTCATTGTCGCCATAGCGAATCTCGTCAGTCGCCACCGTGTCATTCTCATTGATGACCGGCACCACGCCTGATTCCAGCAAGGTCTCGAGGGTTGCGCGCGCGTTCAGCCAGCGCCGGCGATTTTCGGTGTCGCCAAGCGTCAGCAGTGCCTGGCCGATGGTGACATCATGCGGCTCGAAGGCTTGGCCGATGGCAGACATTAAGCGCAGCTGGCCGATCGCGGCGGCGGCCTGTTTCTGGTCGAGACGGTTTGAAACAGAATTGCCAACACTTTTGCGACCCAATGCAACCGCGCCGGACGAAACGAGAATGATTTGAAACCCTCTGGAACGCAGTGAAACAATATCGAATGCCAGTTTCTCCAGCCAGGCATGGCGCGGTTGGCCGTGCTCTGCGACAAGGGCAGAGCCGGTCTTCACCACGATACGCTTGGCAGAAGCAAAAGGCGTTTCAGTCATCTGGCGGAGCGATACACTGCTGCGGCAAATGCCGGAAGCGAAAATGAAGCCGTTGACAAGCCGGGCGATTGACCGTCACGACAGTTGAAAAGACGAGGTTTTCTGCAATGCCCCAATTCGACATGATCCTGCTGACCCCTGCCCAGGCCGAAGGCGCCGATGTGGTGGAACACACTGCTGGCTCGCCCGCCCGCGAAGGTGGCGGCGATGAGACTTATCGCTGCGGATCGTGCAAGACCAAGCTGCTGGTCAACGTGGCGCACCACGATGCGCACGGCGTGATCGTGAAGTGCGGCAAGTGCGGACGATTCAATACCGAGCCGCATCACCACCACTAAAGCGGCGTCCAGTCGGCGTCTTCGCCGGCATTCTCTTCCTCAGCTATGAGTCCGAGGTGGCGAGAGATCTCCGAAAGGGCTTTTTTCACGCCCACACGGGTCACCCCTGAGATCAGCAGCGGTTCGCCATCATAGACGGCCTTCAGTTTTGCGAGTTGCTCCTCGACCTGTTCAGGTGGCAGCGCGTCGATCTTGTTCAATGCGACCACTTCCGGCCTCTGGGCCAGCTCAGGGCTGTAGGCTTCCAACTCGTGGCGAATGGTCGTGTAGGCGCCCGCCACATCATCCTGGGTGCAATCGATCAGGTGCAGCAGCACTTTGCAGCGCTCGACATGGCCAAGGAAGCGATGGCCGAGGCCAGCCCCGTCTGCGGCACCTTCGATCAAGCCGGGAATGTCCGCCAGCACGAACCGGCTGCCAGGCCCCAGATCGACCACGCCAAGTCCGGGGTTCAGCGTCGTGAAGGGATAGTCGGCAATTTTGGGCGTCGCGGCGGTTACAACGCTCAGGAAGGTAGATTTGCCGGCATTCGGCAGACCCAGCAGGCCTGCATCCGCGATCAGTTTCAGGCGTAGCCAGATCCAGCGTTCCTCGCCGTCCTCGCCGGGATTGGCGCGGCGTGGTGCCTGATTGGTTGAAGACTTGAACCGTGTATTGCCCCAGCCGCCATTGCCGCCAACGGCGAGCAGGACGCGCTGGCCGACCTCTGTGAGGTCCGCAATCAGGGTTTCCTGATCATCTTCGAATATCTGGGTACCCACAGGCAGTTTCAGCACGACGTCATCGCCGCCCGCGCCGGTGCGCTCCTTGCCCATGCCGTGGCCGCCACGCTTGGCCTTGTAATGTTGCTGGTAGCGGTAATCGATCAGCGTATTCAGCCCCTCAACAGCTTCCGCCCAGACATCGCCGCCGCGTCCGCCATCGCCGCCGTTCGGACCGCCATACTCGACGTATTTCTCACGGCGAAATGAGACGCAGCCCGCGCCGCCACCGCCGGACTTGATGAACACTTTGGCCTGATCGAGAAATTTCATGTCTGTACTCTTACGTGTTTCAGTCGATCCGCGCCATATTGACGTGGCCTACCATCTCTCCGCGACCAAGGCAGAAGACCTTGATCCGATCTGCCTTCATGAAGGCCAGTTTTTCCAGAACGCGGCCCGAGGCCGGATTATCATCCAGGTAGCCTGACACAAAGCCGCGTTCGCCGCGCTGCTTCAGCCAGCCCACAAGCGCCTCGGTGGCCTCTGTCATGAGACCATTGCCCCAGCGGTCCGGCGAGAGCCAATATCCGATCTCGAAGGGCAACCAGGTGCTGTCGCGATGCGCGCTGGTCACGCCTACCAATTCCCCGTTCTCGACAATCGCATAGGGGTGCTTGGTATTCTCTTCACGCCCTGCAGTGTGACCGGCAATCCAGGCAAGCGTCTGAGCCACCGTCTGGTTCGCGGGAATGCGCGCCACCATGCGGTAAACTCTCGGATCATTGACCAGATCGGCGATCCGTGCCGCGTCGCTGGCCTCCACCGGGCGCAGGACCAGCCGGTCGGTCGTGATTTGCGTACTCATGCCGTAACTCCCTCCATGAGGACCAAGCGGGCAGGGGAGGACATAATAAAGGGGAGGCAGTGGCCTGCCTCCCCTTGGAAACTGATCGTCTGAAGCGATCCGGCCACGTATCCCGCGGCCGCGCTGTCAGCCGCTTATTCTGCTGCTTCCGCGACCGGTACAATATTCACGTAGAGACGGCCGCCCGTCTTGCGCGTGAACTCAACCTTGCCTTCGGAAAGCGCAAACAGGGTGTGGTCGCGGCCAATGCCGACGCCCTTGCCTGGGTATTTCTGCGTACCGCGCTGGCGCACGATGATATTGCCCGGAATGACGTGCTCGCCGCCAAATTTCTTGACGCCAAGATATTTCGGGTTTGAGTCGCGGCCGTTACGGGACGAACCACCTGATTTCTTATGAGCCATGCTTTGCTCCGATCCTCTATAAAGGGCTTATAGCGCCCTTATGCGTCCTTGGCGAATTCTTCGGCCTGCTTGATCCACTCATCGCGAGTGATGCGGCCTGGGAAGCTCATTTCTTCTTCCAGCTCAGTGATCTGCTCTTCTTTCAAGGCAGCGACCTGCCAGAAGAAGTAGATGCCAGCTTCGTGGAGCTTTTTCTCGAGAACCGGGCCGACGCCTGAAATCTTTTTCAGATTGTCCGGCTTGCCTTCGAGATTGGCGATACGACCGCGGGAATCGACTTCCGGCTTGGCTGCGGGTGCAGCAGCTTCTGCGGCAGGCGTCTCGGCCTTTGGAGCGGCGGCCTTCTTTGGCGCGGCTTTCTTGGCTGGCTTCTTGCCGTCGGTGCTGATGCCAGTGATCTTGACGACCGTCAGGTGCTGGCGGTGGCCTTGCGTACGGCGATAGGTCTGGCGCTGGCGCTTCTTGCGAATGATGACTTTGTCACCGCGCGTTTGCTCCTCGACTTCACCGAACACGCTTGCACCGTCAACCAGGGGAGCGCCAACAGTTACGTCGTCGCCATTGCCCAGCATGAGCACGGTTTCAAAGGTTACGTCCTTACCGGCTTCAGTATCCAGCTTTTCGACGGTGATCGTATCACCTTCCGCGACTTTATACTGCTTGCCGCCTGTTTTGATGACCGCGAACATGGGTCTCGTCCTTCCGGAATGGTAAGCGAAATGAATTGCGCGCGAAGCCGTTGCCGGTTCCGCGCTCGAAGCGGCGGGTAAACACCAATCGGGGCGCGCTGTCAAATGTCATCTTCAGGCGATTTCAGGTGCTTGCATGTGGCGCGCATATTATATAGTGCAGGCAGCCGTCCACAGGCTCCGCGGAGAGGTGCTAGAGTGGTTGAATAGGCTAGTCTCGAAAACTAGTGAACTCGCAAGGGTTCCGAGGGTTCGAATCCCTCTCTCTCCGCCAGCCAGTCTTCAGAGATTGGCTGAATTCGTGCAGCAACGAAATAGTGGCCGGTTCTCCGGGACTTGCGCCCGACTTGGCGACACGAACGAGCATATATCCATACATTGTAGTCTCCGATCGGCCGAATCCAGGCACCCGTCTCCATTCGCCTATTCGGGGGTTACGTTCAGGTCGATTTTGTCCGAATAACAGGGAATTTACAGGGAATTTCTCCAATGAGCCTGGCTCCCGCAATCGCGATATCTGCCATGCCTCAACCTGACCGAATAGCCGTCATGTGAGCGTGCGGACACTCCCGGCCAGAGCGCAGACATCAAGGGTCGATTTGCAGCGAAGCCGACTGATCCTGCCAGGGGCATTGTCAGGGGAAACGGCCTTGAGGCGTATGGCAGGGGCGTCTAGCCTTGGAAAATGACCAAGAACCCGTTCCGCTACTTCAAGACGTCGCCCGAGATTATCCAGCTTGCGGTCATGATGTATGTCCGATTTCCGCTGTCATTGAGGAATGTCGAAGACCTACTCCACGAGCGCGGGATCGACATCTGCCACGAAACGGTCCGACACTGGGTGGACCGTTTCGGCACTTACTTCGCGCACAAGATCCGCAGACGTCGTTCGGAAAGATTGAGACAATCGCCGCAATGGCAGTGGCACCTGGACGAAGTCTTTGTGAAGATCCGTGGAAAGACCCGCTATCTTTGGCGCGCAGTCGACCATGAGGGCGAAGTTCTGGAGTCCTTCGTAACGAAGACGCGCGATAAGGTTTCAGCGTTGAAATTCATGAGAAAAGCCATGAAGCGGTACGGCAATCCACATGTCGTGGTGACTGACAAGTGCCCATCGTATCGAGCCGCTATGAAATTGATTGGGAACGCCGGCCGCCAGGAAACAGGGCGTCATCTCAATAATAGGGCCGAGAACTCTCATTTGCCATTCCGAAGGCGAGAGCGGGCGATGTCTCGCTTCCGGCGCATGCGAAGTCCTCAGAAGTTCGCTTCAATTCACTCCTCAGTGTACAATCACTTCAATCATCAAAAGAATATCGAGAGCAGGGCCAGGTTTAAATTGCTACGTGACGCCGCTCTTCTCGAATGGCGCGCGCTGATCGTTGCCTGAGACCTGTTGGTCCGCGAATAAAGGAGACTGGTTCGAGTTAGTCTGACAGCACCCTTTAACAATTGTTGAATACGGAGTGGTCATTTCAACGGCTGCGCTTTCACAGATCTAAACTACGCGCTGATAACTGTAGATTCCACTACAGGTGTCAGACATGCAAGACTATGGACCACCAGCTGCCCCACGACGTGCACGCACGTTTGTGATTGCCGCGTTGTTTTTCGGCTTCGCGGGCCTGGTGAATCTGTTCTCCCCATTGGATCTGGTGTTCAACGGAATATCCAACGGGCTCAGGTCTCCGGCGGTCGACGACCGGTTTATCATCCTCGAAGTGAATGATGGATTCGAACACGTCGCGGCAGGCGATACCTGGTCGGATATGTTCACTAGCGAGCTTGTGTCATTTTTGAATACGCTCGATGTGGAGTCGGCAGTTATTGTCGAGCCCGTTTTCACGTCGACATCTCAATTTCCCTTGCTGACAAGGGCGCTGGAACAGCCCACGAATACCGTGTCGGTGTCCGCCGCTCCAAATCTCAAACTGGAGTCTCCATCAGAGGGATTACGAGACCACCTGACGTCCTCAAACTATTTCAAACGATACTGGGGCGGCGTCGAATTTGGGTCTTTTGGTGCCGAGTACGGCGATGTTTTCCTGCAGTCTCCGGAGAGTAAGCTCTCTGACAAAACCGACAATATCGGCCCTTCATTCGAAATTGACTATGCTTTTGACGTTGAGGCGTTTCAGCGGCTTGATTTGAGCACTGTGCTGGCGCCAGATTTCGACGCGGCGCTTGTCCGCGGAAAACGGCTTGTCGTGGCGCAAGCCAGTCAAGGCGACAACCATCCCTATTTGATGCCCTCGCAGGGAAACGGCTCTCTGGCAGAAGTCATCCTGATGGCGGCGATGACTCTGGGCGAAGAACGTCCCCTTAACGCTGGATTTCTTCCTGCCTGGCTGTTTTCTGTAGGCGTAGTGGGCTTGATGCTCAGTCGACGTTTTGGCTCCATGGCGCTGCGTTGGGCACCAGTCGCGCTGGCATGCATGATCGTGTTCCCCATTGTCATGGACATGTTTTCCATTCGCACGAGTAGCGGCCATGCGATCGGAATGATTTCGTTCGGGACATTGATCGCGTGGATGCGTTTGAAAAAACGGGAAACTGCGAACAAGGCGTTCACGCACAATCTTTCCCATCTTCCCAGTGCGCAATGCTTGAGCGCTCATGTCGGCCAAGACCAGCGTGTCATGGTGGCAGCTGTGGTGACAAACTATGCGGCTATTTCGACTGGCCTCACTCCCGAACAAGAAGGGATCACCGCGAATACGATAGCGAATGCTTTACCGAGTTCTGGAGCCGTATATCAAGGCGACCTCGGTCAATTCTATTGGCTGCAAACCGATTTTGACGAAGCAGCAATGGAAGACCTGTTCGAAGCCACGGCGAACCAACTCAACAAGGGGGTCATTGTTGGCGAGAGAACTCTGATAGTTCAGGTTGCCTTTGGTGTTGAACGCATCGCCTCTGCCTCTTTGGCGTCGCGGCTGAAAACGGCGGAATCCGCTGCCCAGGCTGCCGCGCGACAGAGAAAAACGTACAAGCTGCATGATCAGGATGCGCAAGACGCGCTGCTGTGGCAGAGCCGGGTCCTTTTTGAAATGGATGAGGCGCTTCGTAACCGCGAGATCTATATAGCGCTTCAACCCCAGTTGAATATCCGTTCCGGAAGGATTTCAAGCGCCGAGGTATTGGTACGCTGGATACACCCGGAAATGGGCGTCATCTCGCCGGCCGAATTCGTCCAGATGGCTGAACGGGGAAAGCGCATCGACCAACTTACACAATATGTCATTCAGTCATCATTTCAGTTTCTGCGTGACGCTCAGAAAATTGATCCCGGATTCAACATCGCAGTGAATATCTCGCCCAGCCTGATCGGTAGCGCGGAATTTGAGTTCATGCTGCACGCTGCCTTACGTGTGTATGGGGTCAAGGCTAGCAGCATCATGCTTGAGATCACTGAAAACGAGCAGCTACTGAACAATTCCGGAGCCCAGGATGCTATGGGGCGGCTCAGGGACGCCGGTTTCGGGATATCCATTGATGATTACGGAGCTGGCCTGTCCACGCTGACCTATCTGTTGAAGGTGCCCGCCAACGAGGTCAAACTTGATCGAACGCTTATTAGCACGCTTCGGTACAATGAGCGTAGCCAACTCTTGATCCAGTCTACCATCAGCGTTGCCCAATCACTGGGAATGCATGTTGTGGCCGAGGGTGTGGAAGACCCGGATACGTTGGCAATTCTTCGCACATTGGAATGCAATCTGGCGCAAGGATACTTTATCGGACAGCCCGTCGGTGCGGAAGAAATCCTGTCTATTCTAGAAAGCTCAAGTAGTGTGCAAGCTGTAGCGCAAGCTTAACATTTCCATAAAATTACTTTGAAATTTGCAAAATTCAGTTAACCTTTGATGTCTGGGGCAGATGGACTGCTCCTTAACATGTCAAAGGTTACATCATGCAGAAGCAAACAAAACCAACACAGCGCGACATCTGGGACTGGATTTTCGGAAAGCGCCCATAGGGGCAGAAGTGCTTTTAAGATAAGCACTTACCAGCGCAGCTGGTGCAAACATCGCCACCAAACGGCAGCCCTGTGTAAGGTCAGTCGTTCGGTGGTTTTTTTATGTTCGGACTCTGCGCGAGCGTCATGGCAAATAACCACCAGCGAGTGGATGAGAGATTCGATGCTGGAAACCATGGTTCGACAGCTGGGCGAGCAAATGGTCGAACATTCGAAGGAGCCTTCAGCGCTAATCGAGGCAGGCGCTGACTTGCCTGAGCATACGTGACGAATACTGCCCGGTATTCGGAGCTAACGAAGATGTGAGGACTTTGGCGCCCGAATGTAACTGGATACTAAGGTCAGTTAGGGTACATGAGCGCTATGAGATACGTCTCCTGCCACGCGTCCATAGGTGCCACTGCCATAATGCTGGCGGGGTGTGTCGGTGCGCCCGCTGGTCCGACAATGCCGGATGTGCCGGTTCAAGGAACATATCTGTCAGAAGCTGCTGATTTGAGCCTTGAGTTGGAGTGGTGGAAACAGTTTGGAGATCCGGTTCTCGATAGCCTCATCGCCCAGTCCTTATCCGCAAACAAGTCTCTCGACCAAGCTGCTGCAAATGTAAGAGTTGCTGAAGCGATTGCATCTGGAGCTCGGCTTGATCGCAGCTACTCCGCTTCTACGTCATTTGATGGAGATGTTGGGCGGTCCGCTCAGCCAGGCCAAGACGTGAGGGCCTCGATTCAAGGGGCGCTTGGAGCGAGTTGGGAGTACGATGCATTCGGTCGCATTGAAGCCCAAATCGCCGCCGCAGAATTTGATGTCGAAGCGGCTCGGCAGGCTCGCCGAGATGTTGCGGTGATCGTCGCCAGTGAGACGGCTCTGAATTATGTGCAATTGCGCGGTGCGCAAAGACGACTTGCGGTTGCGCGCAAGAATGCCGACACCCAGTCTGAAGGATTGGACCTGTTACAGACACTTTTAGACAATGGCCGGGCAGCCCGACTGGATATGGAGCGAGCAGAGGCTCAGTATCGTACGACGCTCGCGTCGCTTCCTCGCTACGAGGCGGCCATAGAATCAGCCAAGAGCGCGCTCGCCGCGTTGACTGGACAGCCGGCAAATTCTCGATCGAGTCTGGTGATGGAATTGGTGACCAGCGCGGATGATATTCCAGAGCACCGCGGCGCGATCATGGCAGGGTCGGTTGAAGATCTGGTCCGCCGACGTCCGGATATTCGCAGCGCAGAAGTGGTGATCGCGCGCCAACTGGCATTGGGCGACGCTGCACGTGCGGACTTGTTTCCGACGATAACCGTCAATGCGAACGTTCTGGCTTTGTTTGATGATGCCAATGATATCGGCGATTTGACGAGCTTCGGATTTGGCGTTGGCCCTTCGATAAGTTGGGCGTGGCCTGATCTCAGGCGGGTGCGGGCAAACATAGATGCGACCGACGCACGAACAGACGCGGCGATTGCGCAATATGAACAGACCGTATTGAATGCTTTGAGCGAAGTCGAATCCGCTCTCTCGGAATACACGAATGAGTTGAAGCGCCGCGACGATCTAAAGAGAGCGGCGGCATCAGCGCAGCGGGCGATAGAACTTGCGCGTCTACGGTTCGAAGAAGGTCTCGACGATTATCTGGATGTGCTGGAAGCGCAGCGAACATTGTTGACGGCGGAAGATCAGTTGGCTGAAAGCCGACTTCAGTCATCTAGCCGGGCGATTGCCGCGTATCGAGCATTGGGAGGTATAGAAATGCCGAATCAATATGGGACAGAACCCGCAATCGCGTTGGAATAGATATGTTTACCAGAAACCTGCTTTTCATTTTAGCTGCCGTGTTTGTATCGTCGCTATCAGCTCAGGCGCAGCGGGGTGGTCCCGCGAGTGTTTTCGTTGAGCCGGTACAGGAACGCAGTTTTGCGATGAGGATTGAGGCGTTGGGCACGCTAGAACCCAACGAGCAAGTCGATCTGACCCTGAATGCGGCTGACCGAGTGCGGGCGATTTATTTTGACGATGGTGATCGCGTGAAGCAGGGCAAGACCTTGCTCTCGCTTGCGCAGCGCGAACAGGCAGCACTTGTAGAAGCTGCTGAAGCAACGCTCGATGAAGCGCGGCGCCAGCAGGAACGGCTCGCGCGCCTGGCAGATCAGCAGGCTGTATCCCAGTCAGAACTCGATCAGGCAAATCGTAATCTTGATAGCGCTGCGGCACAGTTGCGTGCGGTGCAATCTCGCCAACAGGATCGCGTTCTCGTTGCTCCATTTGATGGCGTGCTAGGCTTCCGGATGGTCAGTGTTGGATCATATGTTCAGCCAGGGGATATCGTTGCGCGGCTGATAGATGACAGCGAAATGAATCTGGACTTTTCCGTGCCGTCGACATTCTTGAGAACCTTGGCCAAAGGTACGGAAATTGAAGCAAGAACAGCGGATCTTCCCGGGGAAACTTTCAATGGAGTGATTGCGTCAATTGACAACGCAATTGATCCTGTGACGCGTTCCGTTCGTGTGCGTGCCACTTTGCCCAACCCGGAGCGTCTGCTGATCTCTGGCATGTTTGTGCAGGTAACCTTGGTGGCGGATCCACGACAAGCTCTGGCTGTACCTGAAGAAGCAATACAGCCGGTAGGGCCGCGCACATTTGTATTCGTCGTTGAAAACGAAGGTGGACAACTCATCGCGCGGCGTAAGGAAGTCGAACTCGGGCTACGCCAGGCGGGGTATGTGGAAGTGATGTCAGGTCTAACGGCTGGCGAAGACGTGATTACCGAAGGTATCATCCGTGTTCGCGAGGGTGCCGCCGTGGAAATTCAGGACCAGTCAATGCTCCTTCCCAAGGCCATCAGCGGCAAGAATCGTAGCGGGGGTGCAGCCGGGTCTCCTGCTTCTACAGGTCGCTGACGATGTTGCTGTCGGATACCTCGATCAAGCGGCCCGTATTCGCGTCGGTGCTTGCGCTTATACTCGTGATTTTTGGCATGGTAGCGTTCGATCGGTTGCCCCTGAGAGAATACCCTGACATCGATGCGCCAATCGTCTCCATCGATACGAACTATCCAGGGGCGTCTGCCAGTGTTGTAGAAACACGGATCACCCAAATTATCGAAGACCGCATCGCTGGTGTTGAGGGCATTCGCTACATCGATTCCAATTCGAGCGATGGCCGCTCGCGTATAAGCGTGGAGTTTGGCATAGACCAGGACATTGATGTGGCCGCGAACGATATCCGCGACCGGATTTCTGGTGTGCTGGACAATCTTCCTGAGGATACCGACCCGCCAGAGGTCGAAAAAGCCGACTCCAATGATGATGTCATTATCTGGCTGAACCTTGCCAGCGAGGCAATGACTACGCCGGAATTGTCAGATTATGCTCAGCGCTATCTTGTCGACCGGTTCTCCGCCCTGGATGGGGTGGCACGCGTACGAGTTGGTGGCTCCAGAGACTATGCCCTTCGCGTCTGGATAGATCGTAGAGCCTTGGCGGCACGCAATCTGACCGTGGCCGAGATTGAGCAAGCATTGCGCAGTGAGAATATCGAAGCACCAGCCGGCAGTCTGGAATCGGAAAAGCGAACTTTCACGGTCCGAATTGATCGCACTTTCAAGACGCCGGAAGAGTTCTCCGCGCTCGTGATCGCCGAAGGCGAGGACGGATATCTGGTGCGACTGGGAGACGTGGCGCGGGTTGAGCGTGGGACGGTCGAGGACCGCAACATGTTCAGAGGCAACGGCGTTCCGATGGTGGGGCTGGGCATCATCAAGCAGTCGACTGCGAATACAGTCGAGGTTGCGGCTGGAGCGCGGGAACTTGCTGACCGACTGAACGAGACGCTTCCAGAAGGCATGGTGATCGCGCGTAGTTTCGACAGTTCAGTCTTCATCGACGCCTCGATTCGAGAAGTTTACACCACGCTTGCCATCGCAGTGGCGCTGGTGACACTGGTGATATTCATGTTTCTCGGCAGCGTCCGGGCAACCATTATCCCGGCAATCACTGTTCCGGTCTCGATCATCGCCACTTTCATTGTGCTCTACGCACTGGGCCTGTCAGTCAACTTGCTGACACTGCTGGCGCTTGTTCTTGCAATCGGACTGGTCGTGGATGACGCCATTGTTGTGTTGGAGAACATCGTTCGCCGCATGGAAGAAGAAGGCGAGACGCCGCTGGTTGCCGCGTTCCGCGGTACCCGGCAGGTTGGTTTTGCGGTGGTGGCCACTACGCTTGTCCTGATCGCGGTCTTCGTGCCTATCACCTTTATGCAGGGTGATGTTGGGCGACTATTCACCGAGTTCGCCCTGACGATGGCTGCGGCCGTCGCATTCTCCAGCATCCTGGCCATGACACTAGCGCCCATGCTGGCCTCAAAACTCCTGAAACGTGAAAAGAGTGCGGGATGGCTTGCGGTTATCCCGAACGCGATAGACGGCGCATTCGGCCGCCTTCGAACAGGATATGGCTGGGTATTGGACCGACTGATCATGAGGCCGATAGCAGTTGGTGTCGTTCTGGTCGGCTTGTTTGCGGGCGCATACAGCCTGTCGCAAACGATTGAGCAGGAATATGTTCCCGTTGAAGATCGCGGGGCATTTTTCGTCAGTATACGGGGTCCTGAAGGCGCGTCCTTTGAGTATATGGAACGCTATATGGACGAAATTGAACGGCGATTGATCCCTTATGCAGAGAGCGGCGAGGTGAGCCGCCTGTTGCTGCGGGCGCCCGGATTTGGCAGTTCGTCATTCAATCAGGGTTTTGTGGTTGTGGTGTTGGATGACTGGTCCAGGCGGCGTCCGGCGGACGAAATCATAGCGGAAGTTAACGGCAAGTTATCCAACCTGCCGGGCATTAGAGCTTTCGCAATCATGCGGCAGGGACTTGGTGGTGGCACTGGCAAGCCTGTCCAATTCGTGTTGGGTGGACCATCCTACGAAGTGCTGACGGAGTGGCGAGACTTGTTGGTCACCGCGTTAGAAGATGACAATCCAGGACTGGTCGATATTGACTGGGATTACAAGGAAACCCAACCGCAATACAGGGTTCAGGTCGACTATGATCGCGCGGCTGATCTTGGTGTGACGGTGACCGATATTGGCGTCACGCTTCAAACCATGCTGGGCTCGCGACGCGTTACGACCTATATCGATGATGGCGAAGAATATGATGTCATCCTGGAAGGCCTGAGGTCTGAGCAAAATACGCCCAACGATGTTCAGAATATCTATGTGCGATCCACACGGTCAGGTGAATTGATCCCCCTCTCCAATCTGGTCACAATTCGTCCGATTGCGGATAGCCCGACTTTGAACCGGTATAATCGCGTGCGCGCAATCACGATCGAAGCGGGGTTGGCGGAGGGTGCGTCGCTGGGCACTGTGCTCGACGCCATGCAGGCCAAGGCTCGTGAAGTGTTGCCGCAAGAGGCCACATTGGACTTCAAAGGGCAGTCGCTCGACTTCAAGACGTCTGGCCAGTCCCTCATATTCGTATTCATCACGGGTCTGGTGATCGTGTTCCTTGTGCTTGCAGCGCAATTTGAGAGCTACCGCCACCCGGTCATCATCATGCTGTGCGTGCCTGCGACATTGGCTGGAGGGATGCTTGGTATCTGGCTGACCGGAAATTCGCTGAACATCTACACGCAGATTGGCTTGATTATGTTGATTGGCCTTGCAGCGAAGAACGGCATTCTGATCGTGGAGTTCGCGAACCAGTTGCGCGACGAAGGCCGCCCCTTTTACGAAGCCATCAAGGAAGCATCGCTCGCGCGCTTCAGGCCAATCGTGATGACGAGTTTGACCACAGCTGCCGGTGCTCTCCCACTTATCCTGTCCAGCGGTGCAGGCGCCGAAACCCGATCGGCGATTGGTATCCTGATCCTGTTTGGAGTGATCGCCGCTGCGCTGGTGACCGTGTTGTTCGTGCCGACAGCCTATGCTCTGATCGCTCGAGGGTCCGGGTCTCCAGGCGATGTTGCGCGCAAGTTGGAGTCGGAGAGCCAGGGGACGGACAAGGCCGTCATTCCCGCAGAATAGCTTTTGCTCGTTGTTACTCTGAGTTCAAGCGTAATAGCCAGTGCTCGCTTTTCTTGCGTGTCTGCTGCAACAATCCGTGCGGCGGTAATCAAGACTTGTGAGGCGCAAGAATGCTCCCTTGAATGCTCAGCTAGTGACAATTCGAAAGCAGATCATGAACAGTTGGGCCGGCCTTGAGTGAAACATTCGACAATCTTCCGCCCGTAAACTACGTGGTCAGCGAAGAAGAGTGCGCCGCACTATCCGCAGCTATTGATATCGAAGAGCTAACCCAGACCGCACTTGCCCTTGGGAACATTAATAGCCCATCCATGAGCGAGGCATCAGCTGCAGAGTTTGTGTTCAATTGGTTGCAAACAGAAGGTTTTGCACCGCGAAAAGTTGGCGCAACGCCTGAACGGCCGAATGTTATCGCGACTTATGGCGGCAAGGGTGACGGAAAGAGCCTCCTCTACACAGCCCACCTTGATACTGAAAGTCCGACCTGGAATGCGGATCTGGACGCCCACAAGTTCCGTCCTGAAACGCTGGCGAACCCGGAATGGAACCAGTGCTGGCTACAGGATGGGGCATTCCACGGCTACCCAATCTCGAATGATCGCGGGCCGATGGTGTGCTTCCTTATGGCCGCCAAGGCGCTGAAATCCTGCGGTATTGATCTGTCGGGACGGCTGTACCTTACCGCATCTCCCGGCGAGATCGGTCCTGAGCCGATCGAGGAGGCTCGCGGCGTACAGTATATGGGCAAGGAAATCGGCACGCACTACGCATTCTATCATGGCGGTGTGTCACCCGATTATGCGATCGCGGCCGAGGGGTGTGACTTCGGGTTGACGTGGGTTGCATGCGGTTATGCCGTATTCCGCATCCAGCTATTTGGCGAAGGCGTGTTCACACCACTTCTCGAAAGCCCAGAAAAGGCCGCTGATCACCCCAACCCGATCTATCGTCTCGGTGACACCATCCAGTCGATTTTGGACTGGGGGCGCACTTATGAGCAGGAGAACATCTACACGTCGTCTGGCGGTTTGGCCAAACCCAAGACGCAAATCTCCTCTGTCCGTGGTGGCGTTCCATATGCGTTCGGGGCCGGAACGGAAATTTGCTCACTCTATCTTGAAGTCGGTTTGCCGCCGCATGTAGAAATCGGGCAGGTCCATAGAAGCCTTGAGAGTCATTTGAGACGCCAAGGCATAGGTGAGTTCGGTCTGGAGCCAGTCGTGGTCCGGCACGGATTTGCTGCCGATGAAGAACGCGTGTCCCCGCTCGTTTCGGCTGTTGATGCCGCGACCCGGCATACACTGGGCGAGCCTCTGAAGCTCGCGCATCCTGTTTATTCGAGCATGTGGCGCGACCACAACGTCTTCAACATGAACCGCATTCCTGCCGTCACAACCGGCTTTCCACGCTGGCGTCCGACGCCAGAAGACATGGTCAAAAGCACTTTGATCTATGCGCTGACCGCGCTGTCGATTTGTGGGCGTGCGCCCACATCCGAAAATAAAAAGCCGCTGAGCGGTTCCGATGTCTATGGCGACAACCCATTTTCGTCCGCTGGAGTATCCTGACCCATGAATGCAAGAATTCCTTTCAAGGCAGGCAGCCAATTGCTGGCAATGAGTTCGCTTGAGCTTTTGCTGGCCGCGGCGACATATTCTTCACTCGGCGTGGTCCTCCCATTTATGGTGATGGATCTGGAATGGAACTGGGCGCAGGCTGGGTTTGGATTTACGGTGCTCGGTGCAGTTACCGGCGTCGCGTCATCTGTGCCGCCATTTCTCATCCGCCGGGTGGGGGTGCGGAACACAATCCTGATTGGTGGTGTTCTGGCCTGCATCGGTTTGTACCTTCTGCATGGAGTGGAGAGCCTACCTCAGTACTATATTGCGGCAGCAATCTGCGGTTTGGCCTACCCCATGATGGCGTCCATCCCGACAACCTTCCTTGTGAGCCGACTGTTCCAGCGGCAATCGACCGCGCTCGGCGTGGCGGCGACGATCAGCGGAATAGGGACGGTGGTCGGGCCATTGATGGTACTTGGCGTATTGGCTCTTGAAGGTCAGACGTGGCGGAATTATTGGGAATATCAGGCAATCGCACTACTGGCTGCGGCTGTTTTGTGCGCGATCATCGTTGGTTTGGAGCGCAGATTCACTCGGCCCGCACGTGAGGAACTCGTCGCAGCAGAGGCTGAAGCGGCGGCACCGACCGTCATGCCTGACCAAGTCGAACTGCCTCCGACACGGAGCAGTCGCCATATTTACCGGACGACTGTGGACTGGACGACCAAGGCTGCGATGCGGACGACGCAGTTCAAGATTCTTGCCGCCGCATATTGCCTGAACATGATGTGCCTGGTGACGGTAACCAGCCTCTCGGTGGGCCATTTGATTGAGCGCGGTGTTTCCGAGACGGTTGCCGGAGGCATGTTGAGCATCGAGGCGTTGATCGCGGTTTTGATCCGGGCATTTTCCGGTGTTCTGGGGGATATCTTCGATCCCAAGCATCTTGTGAGCTTTGCGCTATTTGCGACGATGATTGGTTGCTCTGTGCTCGCGCTCACAACAGATCATGTCATGCTGCTGTTTTACGCGGTGGGCACGGGTATTGGTTTCGGTACGACGCAGCTCGCGTGCACGGTGCTGCTGCTCAACTATTTTGGTCGCAAGTACAATCTCGAACTGTTCTCCGCCATGTGTGTCACCGGTGCGATCTCGGCGCTCGGACCTCTGATCGGAGGCGTAATCCGCGACGTTTCGGGAAGCTTCTCCCTCATCTTCATATTGCTGTCAGTCCTGTCAGCCGGCGTCTTCATGGTCGTGCTTTTCATGAAGCCGCCTTATCTTGAGGATCTGTCCTCTACTGAAGGCGACCCAGTTGGCGACGCTGACATCAAGTACGGGCAGATGGCTGAGTAATCTCAATAAGCTGACCAGCTTCGATCAAGCCTCGATTTCAATTTCCTCCGATGGAGTCTGCCATGCCGTCAGATCGCGTACCCAATTTGGCCAGTCAAAAGTCAGCTTCGCCGAAACCATCCTGGACTAAGTGGCTGAGGCCAGATCCGTACGCACTTGTGCTGCTGTCCGTGGTAGTTACGGCGAGCATTTTGCCATGTCGTGGAGATGCAGCGGTCGGCTTCGAGTGGTTGACCAAAGTTGCCATATTCCTGTTGTTCTTCATGCACGGTGCAAAGCTGTCTCGCGCAGCCATCCTCGGGGGTATTGGTGCCTGGAGACTCCACACGCTCGTTCTGATGAGCACCTTTCTTCTGTTTCCGGCGCTCGGTCTGCTAGTGAGCACACTGCCTAATTCTTTGGTGAGCCCTACAGTCAAGATGGGTTTCCTGTTCCTCACCATATTGCCCTCCACGGTCCAGTCCTCGATCGCATTCACCTCCATGGCCAGAGGAAATGTAGCAGCAGCAGTTTGCACGGCATCACTGTCGAACATGCTTGGCGTGTTCATCACGCCGCTTCTGGCGGGCCTCCTGATGCGGTCTGAGCTTCAGTCGGGTGGGGGAGATCTGTTGGGGGTGATGCAGTCCATCATATTGACCCTGCTGGCCCCCTTCCTTGTCGGCCATCTCAGCAGGCCCCTCATCGGCGCATGGATTGACCGGAACAAGGGCGTTCTTTCAAAGCTCGATCGTGGCGCGATCCTGCTTGTTGTCTACACTGCATTCAGCGCGGCCGTCGTAGATGGAATTTGGTTGCGCGTATCGGGATTTGATATTGTTACGATCCTCTTCCTGAGCGCACTGGTGCTCTCAGTGGTATTGTTCCTGACGCGCAAGGCGGCGCAAGTGGCCAGGCTGAACAAGTCGGACGAGATCACCTTGGTCATGTGCGGATCGAAGAAGAGTCTCGCAAGCGGTGTGCCGATGGCTGCGGCATTGTTTGCCCCAGCCCAAGTTGGCGTCATCATACTGCCCTTGATGATATTCCATCAGATGCAGTTGATCGTATGCGCCATGATCGCGCGGAGCTATGGCGAGCGGACTGAAATACCCGATGAGACAGAGGTGCTCGGCGAGGCGAGCGCCTAGCCGAACTGAAAAGCCGATACGGTCGAGTTCATGACATTGTCTGAAAAGACTTTCCGGCCCGTCTCGTCATGGCCCGCGCCAGCTGCGACCATGAGTGGAAGCAAGTGCTCTTCCCGAGGATGCGAGTTCCGGCCCTGAGGTGCGTCCAGCCATCGGCTGAGCTTGACCCAGCGTTCTTCAAGATCACCTGTTTCGAGTACATCTGTCAGCCATGCGTCGAATTCAGCAGACGGTGCGGTGGCCATGGGTGTCCGGAAGGCGCGCATATTATGATAGCTCATGCCGCTGCCGATGATGAGGACGCCTTCTTCTCTCAATTGGCTGATTGCCTTGCCGACCTTCAGATGTTTTTCCGGAGAGAGGTCGCGGGTGAGTGACAGGGTCAATATCGGAATGTCGGCATCAGGGAATGCAACCAATAGCGGCACGAACACGCCATGATCATAGCCCCGGGAACTTTTCAAGGGCGCATCAAGGCCTTGCTCCACCATCAATTCCTGAACGCGATTTGCGAGATCCGGTGCGCCCGGAGCAGGATAGTTGAGCTCATAAGTGTGAGCCGGAAACCCGGAATAGTCGTAAATCATGTCTGGCGAGGCGGCCGTGGAGACGGTGAACTCCTGTTCCTCCCAATGGGCTGATACAACCAAAAGGGCTTTTGGTTTCTCGGGCAGGCTGGATGGTATGCTTTTCAGCCATTCGGCTGTCTTGTCCCACGTATCGACCGGTCCGCCCATCAGCGTCCAGTCCATGAAAAAGCATGGGCCACCTCCATGTGGAATGAACAGGGTGGGCATTTTCGTGGAGGAAGCAGTCATTTTCTATTCCCGATGCTGATCGATACATGGTGTCTTTAGTGCATGTGGCTGCCGGGTGTCTTGCTTTCTCGCGTCCGCAAACTTGTCCGCGCCGGGGCCAATCATGTGTGAACCCGAAACCAGTGCCGCAACTAGTTGGGCGCATATGAACAAGACCAAATAGCGGGCTTGAACTCTGATCCAACCGGTAGGCGATTTGGTTCAAGGAGTAAGTTATGGCGTTGGTGGAAGAGACACGAACAAGCAAGATCAAGGTTCAGCCGGAAAATCTGCACCATTTGAAAGCGACACCGGAAACCGTGCACTGGGGATACTTCCACCCCAACATCAAGCCAGCGCTCCGCGTTAAAAGTGGCGATCTCATTCAGGCTGAAGCGATCACGCACCATGCCGGGGATGCTCCGGAACTGATGATGGATGAAACTGTCAAGGCAATCTGGGAGGGTGTTCAACCCGAAGATCGTGCGCCGGGTGTCCATATCATGACCGGTCCGATCTATGTAGAAGGTGCCGAACCAGGTGACATGCTGGAAGTGCGCTACTTCCGTATGGTTCCCCGCTGCAATTACGGATCCAACCTCGCTGCGAACTGGGGCCACCTCTATCAGGAGTTCGATGAGAAGGAGCGCGTGACGATCTATGAGCTTGATCCGAATGCGAACACGGCTCACGCGCTCTATGCCTATGATTTCGAAGGAAAATATCTGATCCCCGGGACCATTACGCATTGTCCTGAGTGCGACCGCGAACCTGCTTTGGTTGGCGTCCGCGTGCCGGCAAGGCCGCATTTGGGAACTGCGGGAGTCGCGCCCGCCATTGACGAGCGTATCAGCACAATTCCACCGGGCCTGCATGGGGGAAACATCGACAACTGGCGCATCGGAGCCGGCGCCACGATGTATTATCCTGTGCAGGTGAAGGGCGGGCTGTTTTCGATCGGTGACCCCCATGTCAGCCAGGGTGATGGTGAGATCAGCGGCACGGCAATTGAAGCTTCCCTCGACGTGCTGTTCCAGATCGTACTCCGAAAGGACTTCAAGTTTCCTTCGCCGCTTCTTGAAACCCCGGATCACTGGATTGTTCATGGGTTTGACGAAGACCTGAACCAGGCAATGAAGAATGCCTCATTGGACATGCTTCATCTGCTCACTGAGCATCAGGAGCTTAGTCGAAATGATGCCTATTCTCTGATGAGTGTCGCGACCGATTTTGGGGTGACCCAAGTCGTGGACGGCACGCAAGGAATTCACGTCAAGATTGACCGTGGCATCTTCCCTGAAAAAGGTGTTGTCAAAGATATCGACTAGATTGGACGTCATTGATTTATGACGATTTTATCCAGTTGAACGCAGTATTCAGGCGAGGCTTGATCAGGACTGCTCGACTTTTAGGCAGTCGCAGTCGTCAACCGGATCGGCATGGGCGGGATGCGTTGACCGACGGTACGGCAAACTGAGGATCAAAGATGTTGATGGCTGGGTGCCATAATCCGATCGGAGCCAATCTGTGCAGTTTACAACCAACGCATATCCAAAAGAGCAGAGAAAGGATGCCTGGCACTTCGCGCTACAGCGATTTTCGATGGAGTTGCTTGCGCATGAGGGTGAGCTCTACGGTGAACTGGTAAGCTTTCGTAGTGCCCAGGATTTTACATTTGTCAGGATCACCTCCACCCAGCACCGGATAAGGCTCGATCTATCGCAAGGCCCATCCCAGTTCTGGCTCATAATGCTGCTGGAGGGCGATCTCGTCGCCAAGACTGACACCACAACGATTGAAGTCTCCGAGGGCGATGTTGTGTATGGGGTCGGTGATTTGGACGTGTCGCTCGATTTCAAGCGTGACAACCGGTTTTTGATGGTACAGATCCCGGTCTCTCATCCGGCGCTGAGGATAAGGTCCAAGCCTCAAGCAGATATTTCGAATTTGGTATCCGAAGCTGGAGTTGGCCGCATGCTGTCAGGCCTGTTGCGCTCTGTTGCGGATACGATCACGGATGTTGATGACGACCAGATGCGTCCGACTGAGGTTGCGCTGCCAGAGTTCATTTCTACGGCCTTGATGAGCGAGGCCTCGACCAAGGAACTTGGCGGGGCTGCTGGTGTTCGGGCAGCTTTGCTGGAGCGTATATTCCAAACCATCGAGATGAGATTGAGCGATCCTGAGTTGAACCTTCATCAGATTGCCAAAGAGCACAATATCTCCCCACGTTATCTACAAAAGCTGTTTGAATCCGTTGGAGACAGTTTCGGGCATTTCGTAAAATTGCGGCGATTGGAGAGATGCCGACTCGACCTCAGAAGCCCTTTGCACGCGCAGAGATCGATTTCGGATATCCTGTTCCAATGGGGCTTCAATGACAGTGCCTCATTCAGTCGGGCATTCCGCGAACAGTACGGTATGAGTCCGCGGGAGTATCGCCGGATGCCGCCGGGCGACGAATCAGAATCCGAAGTGCTGCAGCGCGGGCGGCCCCCTACGGCGAAGGATCAGGTGATTGAGCCCGAAGAGCCGGAACAAACAGATGACTTTCGCGATGCCGATGATGCTGGTGAGATAGGGACTGTTGCGCCTGTGCCCGTAAAGCGCGGCGCGCGACACCATTATCTGCCCGTTACACCGGATACGATCCATTGGGGCCATTTCAGCAGCTCGCTCAAGCCGGTCCTCACGGTGGAATCCGGTGACTATGTGACGGTCGAGACACTCACGCATCACGCCAATGATGATCATGATCGCATGGTGAAGGGTGATCAGGCGGTTGAGGACATCTATCGCTGGACTGAGGAGGGCAAAACCGTCAATCGTCGGGGCGCTGGCGCACTCGACTCCTCTTCGTCGACAGGCCGCGGTGCTGGTGAGGGGTTTGGCGTCCATATCTGTACCGGTCCAATCGAGATTGCCGGCGCAGAACCCAACGACATTGTTGAAATCCGTATCCTGGAGCTGAAGCCGAGAACGAGTGCCAATCCGAAATATTCCGGGCAGTCTTTCGGGAGCAACGCGGCGGCGTATTGGGGATTTCAGTACAATGACCTGCTGACCGAGCCAAAACAGCGAGAAGTGATCACAATTTATGAAGTCGAAAGTGAGATGGGCCGTTCGTGCGCTCGCGCGGTCTATAATTATCGCTGGACCCCTCAGACTGATCCCTTCGGGGTAGTGCACGAATTGTATGACTACCCAGGCCTGCCGGTGGACACCAGCACGATCGAAAAGAACTATGATGTATTACGGAACATCGAAATACCGGTACGTCCTCATTTCGGGGTAATCGGGTTGGCACCGCCGCAGACGAAGCTCGTGGATTCGATCCCGCCAGGAAATTTTGGCGGAAATCTCGACAATTGGCGAATTGCTCCGGGATCCAGCCTGTTCCTGCCCGTTGGAGTGCCTGGTGCGCTTCTTTCGCTTGGCGACCCGCATGCATCGCAAGGTGACTCAGAACTTTGCGGTACGGCAATTGAGTGTTCGATGACTGCCTTGATACAGCCGATCCTGCATCGCGCGAGCGAGAAGATGGGGCATATCCGCGATCTTGATTATCCGCTGTTGGAAACTTCCGATGCATGGGTGATCTTCGGGTTCAGCCATCCGAATTATCTGAAGGAACTCGGTTCTTCGGCGCAGAGCGATATCTATAAAAAGTCCTCGATCGACCTCGCGATGAGGGACGCCTTCCGCAAGGCGCGGCGGTTTCTGATGACGGCTCGCGACCTCGACGAGGACGAAGCGATCTCGCTGCTCTCTGTTGGTGTCGATTTCGGTATCACACAAGTCGTCAACGGAAACTGGGGCGTTCACGCGATCATCCGGAAAGAGTTGTTCACTGCGTGATTTGAGCGCGATGTTCTCCCGATGTTTCCCTTAAAATGGCTGCCGGGAAACATGTTGTGCGCGCAGAGACAAGAATGTGCACGCTGTGAATGACAGATTGAAGCTGACAGAAGCAGGAAGGACCGGACAATGCCGATCACCATCACCGAGCAATTCATCCAGTCCCTGGCGACATCCAAACAGGACGTGCTGGAAGCCGAAACATTGCCACCTGAATGCTACACCGACGCCAATTTCTACGAATTCGAGAAGGAGGCGCTCTTCACGCACGATTGGCTGTGTGTTGGTCGGGAAGAGTGGGTTTCGGAGCCCGGTGACTATTTCACGACTTCGACCGTGAATGAGCCGATCGTTGTTGCGCGGAATCGCAAGGGTGAGTTGAAGGCCATGTCATCGGTATGCCAGCACCGCGCCATGCTCGTGGCCGAGGGGAGCGGGAATGCGCGCGGGTTCGTGTGTCCTTATCACCATTGGAGCTATTCGCTTGACGGTGACCTTGTGGGCGCCCCTGCAATGAACAAGACGTGCGAGTTTGATCGCAAGGCGAATGGGCTCCCGAACTTCAAAGTTGAGGTCTGGGAAGGTTTCATCTTTATCAATTTTGATCAGGATGCAGCGCCGTTGGCCCCTCGATTGGTCCACGTGCAGGAGGCAATCAAGGGATATGACCTTGCCAGTGCTGAAGGTCCGCGCCCGGATCCGGCACCACGCCTGATGTGGAATTGGAAAGTCATGTTCGAGAATAACAATGACGGTTACCACGCCAGCCGGTTGCATCATGGACCCCTGCATGACTTTGTACCTTCCGAGCGTGCAAGCTTTCCGGACGCACCGGAGGGAGCGGCAGGTTATCTGAGGTTCAATGGTACGCTCCATCCGGATGCGAGCTTCAATCCGACTCAGAAGGCTGTCTTGCCCGTATTCCCTGGCCTCTCTGACGAGGCGCGCCAGCGGATGACGTTTGCGAACATCCCACCGAGCCTGTCGCTCGTGATGACAAGCGACATGGTGATCTATCTGATCATTCGTCCTGACAGCCCGGAAACGCATTACATGGACACGGGCGTGCTTGTTGCGCCTGGGGCCATGGAAGACGAAGCCTATGAGCACAAGATGGAGATGATCATGAATTCGACATCCCATATTATTGCTCAGGATTGGCATGTTGACGAAATGGTCCAGCTCGGACTGCGGTCGCGCTTTGCCAAACGGGGGCGCTACTCCTGGCAGGAAGGAGCGCAAGCGCAATTCAATGAATGGCTCGTTGACCGGTATGTTTCGGAATGGAACCGCCGCGCTGAGCCGACGGATGATGCCAGCATTGCGGCAGAGTAGAGTAGGCCGATCACGTGAGGCCGCCCGAGCATCCAACCACCTGGAGATTTAATACGCGGTCGGTTCCGCCAGCTGACAGAAATGCAGCTTGGGCGAATGCAATGCGTAGATTGCGGTTGCCATTTGTGTCTGATCCGGGTGGCCAGCCTGTTGATGGACAGATGATTATTCAGACGTCCACCATGGGTCTGCAGTTCGCCTGGATTGAGTCTGGTCGTCAGGTGATTGATGGTCGGGAACTTGAGCAGGGCGAGGGCCTCTGGCTACTCGTCCTTTTGAAGGGGGATGCAAGGTTCAGCGCAGACAAGTTCTCGGTGAATGTTGACAACAAGATGATCGTCTTTGGCGCGACACGTCATGATTCCCGCCTGGAAGTGAGTGAAAACAACGCGATACTATTCGTCCGAATTCCAGCCGTGGCGCTGGGCGGACGATTGATTGCACCGACCCATTATCAAGCTGGTACGCTCGACGGCAACTTCGGAGTTGGACGTATGCTGATCAGCATGCTTCACATACTGGCCGATGAGATTGGAGATATCTCCACGCAAGATCTTCGACCAGTCGAGCTTTCCCTGATCGAGATGTTGTCCAGCAAACTACTCGGTGTTGCCGGAAAACGTTCCTTGGGTGGTGCGGAAGGTGCACGCGCTGCCCATTTGCACAGAATCCAACAGACGCTGGAAACGTTAATATGGGACCCCGATCTGACAATCGCAAAGGCGGCAGACGAAGTCGGCGTTTCACCACGGTATCTGCAGCGTCTGTTTGCCGCTGATAATCGGAGTTTTAGCGGCTACCTCAAGAAGAGGCGACTGGAGCGCTGTCATGCCGACCTGATCAGCCCGCTGCATGCGCAGGAATCCATTTCGGAAGTTGCATACCGCTGGGGGTTCAGCAGTTCGGCACATTTCAGCCGGAGCTTCCGCGACCATTTCGGGCTGTCGCCACGAGAACATCGCCGTTCCGGTCTGGCGAACCAGATCGAGGATGAAATGAAGGTCAACAAATTGTGGGGGCAGTATCAAGAGCTGTCGAAAGACCGCCTTTAAGTTTGGCTTCAGCAGATGGCGTCCCGAAAGGGCGCGTGAAAGTAAGTATAGGGATTATATATGACTTATCCGAACACTCTGATTTTCGTCGACCTCATGTCTGACGATCCGGTCAAGGCCGGAAAATTCTATGCAGCTGTCATGGGCTGGGAAGACGATGTTCGAATGGATGGCCAGTTCTGCCGCATGGTGCCAGGCGGGAACTTCAAAAACCCCGACGGATCTGACAGTGAGATCGGGAACCTGCATATCGGAATTGGGGATGTCGCAAACTTGCGCCCGAATCCTGACCCCGCTGGCGTGGATTCGCGCACCTTGTCTCCGTTTGCGAGGTCATCCCGCCTGTGGGTGTTAGTGAGCGAAGACGACTCTGTCGACAGGATCATGACCGCCGCAGTTGAGCATGGAGCGGAAGTTCTGTGGCGGAACCATTACTGGAAAGAGTTTAATGGTTTCAATGACGCATTCCGTGATCCTTGGGGGAACGAAATCATCCTGTGGAGGAAAGGTGGCGTCGATCCCGTTATTCCGGAAGGCTATACGAGCGAGTGACCGAAGTGATGGGAGCGGATGTGGCCGGGAAACCGGAAGGTGCTAGCCGGGCAGGAGTGGTTGTAGCTGCAACTGTCGGCAACATTGTCAGCACCACTCCCGCCATCAGTGCCGTCTTCAGCCTGTTCCTGATCCCTATTTCAACAGAATTCGGATGGCCACGGGCAGTGGTGTCGGGCGTGCTGCTTCTAACTGCGGTGATGTCCGCTATCATCTACCCCTTGGCTGGTCGGCTGTCGGATCGTTGGGGATCTCGCCGAGTTATTCTTGTTGGAAACGCGCTTTTCGCTCCGGCGATTGCGGGTTTGGCTCTGGCCGATGGTTCAGTGGTCCAATTCTACTTGTTGTTCGCCATCGTAGGAGCGGCTGGAGCAATCCCATCCACACCAGCCTATTCCAAAGTCATATCCGAATGGTTCGATGAGAAGCGGGGGCTGATGCTCGGCGTAGCCGCGGGATTCGGCAACGGCATCGGATCAACTTTCATGCCCATCGCGGCTGGTCTGATGCTGGTCCAGTTCGGGTGGCGCGGCGCATACATTGGCATCGGTTTGATCGTATTCTGCCTGGGCTTTCCAACGCTTCTCGCCTTGCTGAGGGATGCGCCTGGGAGGGTCGAGGAAATCAAGCTCCGCGAGCGACAGCTTGATGTGCCGGACATCCCTGCGGCTCCTCTGCCCGGCGTCAATCTCGCAGAGGCAACTTCAACTCGGACATTCTGGATTTTGATGGCGGCAGTCGCGCTCGGAGCGGGCTGTATGACTGCCATCTTCACCCATGTGGTTCCGATGCTCATGGATCGAGGTATCGTTATCCAGCAGGCGACACTTGCAATCAGCATCTTCGCGCTGGTCACAGCGGGATGGCAGGTGGTGACGGGGTATTTGCTCGATAAATTTTACACGCCGATTGTCGCGGTACCTATGTTCGCGGCTGCGATATTGGGCCTTTTATGCTTTCAGTATAGCCAGTCCATGGTTGTGATATATTTCGGCGCGGCCTTGATGGGAGTTGGGCTTGGCGCAGAGTTCGGATGTCTGTCCTATTTTGTGTCTCGATACTTTGGTCTCAAAGCCTTCGGTATGATCATCGGCGTGTACTACTCCGTGGTCATTATATTTCAGGGTGGTGCACCAGTCCTTATGGATGTGGGATTCGACGTGACGGGCAGTTACGAGGCGTCGGTGTGGGTGCTGTCTGTTCTGTTGGCCATCGGGGCCGCGCTTATCCTTTTACTGCCTGCGTTTGAGATACAGCGACCCTCCGCATCACTGGAGGCATCTGCGTCATGAGCAAACTCGACATTCTTGGAAGCGTGAATTTGGACATAGTTTTGCGAGTGCATGACCTTCCGCGACCAGGTGAAACTGTGCACGCGACACAATCTGAGCGGTATCTTGGCGGCAAGGGCGCCAACCAAGCGGTGAGCGCCGCCCGAACGGGCGCCGATTTGAGGTTTCGCGCCTGTGTGGGCAACGACGAGGATGGCGAATGGCTTACTGCGCAATTGGCCGCACACGCGGTGACGCCTGCAGACGTAGAAGTCATTGCCGGTGAAGCGAGTGGACGCGCCTATGTATGCGTTGATCAGGCCGGCGAAAATCTCATCATCGTACATGCTGGCGCAAATGATCGTTTAAGCCTAATGGCTGAGCCAGTTGAGCCAAGCCGAGTTGCGCTTGCCCAACTGGAAACGCCTATCGCTTCGACCGTAGACTTTTTCCGGACACACCGGGACCGGGGAACAATTACAGTACTAAACGCCGCCCCAGCCGTGGCTGAAGCCCGGGATTCCCTTTTCCCGCTAACAGACATCCTTATCCTGAATGAATCCGAGTTGGCCTTCTACGCCGGAAGAGAGGTCCTGCCAGAAGATGTCGAGGATATTACAATGCTTGCGAGAGAGCTTATTGCTCACGAAAACCAGGTCATTGTTCTCACCTGTGGTGCTGCCGGTGCTTTGGCTATCACCCAGGATGGGCTCGACTTCACACCGGCTCGCCTCACGAAGGTTCGCGACACAACGGGGTCGGGCGATTGCTTTTGTGGCGCGCTCTGTGCGCGATTGGCAACGGGAGCTGAACTTGACCAAGCGATCTACTTCGCCTCGGTTGCAGCGTCCTTGTCTGTGGAAAAGAACGGCGCAGCTGCATCAATGCCAAGTCTGGAAGACGTTGAGCTTGCGATTTTTGAAATGACCGCAGCGGAGGTATCATGATGAAAACCTGGCTAATAACAGGCGTGGGAAAAGGTTTGGGAAAAGACCTGGCTGAGACAGTCCTGCAACGCGGAGATCGGGTTGTCGGCACAGTGCGGTCCGAACGCGATGCGCAAACCTTCGCGGAGACTGATCCGCAACTTGCCGTGCCGATTTTTCTGGACGTCACACACTTTGACGACATCCATGAAACGATCAACGAGGTCGAGAAGCGTTTTGGCCAAATCGACGTGCTCGTGAACAATGCGGGCTATGGGCTCACCGGTGCGATCGAGGAGACGCCACTGGACAAGATCAAGGCCCTGTTCGAGGTCAACGTGCTCGGCGCGGTTGCCATGATCCAGGCGGTGCTGCCGGGCATGCGCCAACATCGAAGCGGCCATATCATTAACATCACGTCGGTGAGTGGTCTGGCACCCTGGGCGGGCACTGGAATATATGGAGCCAGCAAATATGCGATGGAGTGTATTGGGCAGACACTCGCTGATGAGGTCCAGCCCTTGGGTATCCATGTGACCAATGTGGCGCCGGGTGGCATGCGCACCGATTTTTCAGGTGGATCGCTGGATTCGGCCCCGCCGAGTATATCGGACTATGATGGCACGGCGCATTTGGCTCATGAAGTTCTGACGGAAGGCAAAGGAAAGGAACCGAGTTCCCCCACGAAGATTGCGCACGCCATATGCGAGATGACAGAAATGGATGTTCCACCCACGCTGCTCGTCTTGGGGAGTGATGCCTATAAGTACGCTATAGGTCACTTGGCGAATTTGAGTGACGGCATCGAAGCGTTCAAAAATGTCAGCTTGGCCGTCTCTGCAGACGGCATGTGAGAATTCCGATGCCTTCACTACTGTCGGAAAGAATTTGTGTGACATCGGGCAAGACCGCTTCACTCTTTCATTCTAGCATCTCCAGGATGCAAAACCCCGTAAACCGAATTTGGAGATCATCATGAGCACGATGGAAACATGTGAGCCTGTCACCAGCGCCGCTGCGTGGAGGGGTGACCAGATCAAGGCGGGCGAAGATTGGATCTACCATTTGTCTCCGGTTCAGATCGCAGAGCTTGAGGATCTGGGTGCAAAGTTCGTCGAAGACGACCCAGACTTGCGGTTCGTTCAAGCCTCCGAATATCCGCTGAAAGCATGTGCCGACGCGATCGCGGAATGGGGAAGTGATGTAGATACAGGTCGCGGGTTTGTGCTCGTTCGTGGATTGAGAACATATCTCTACTCGGACGCACTTTCATCTGCGATCTATTACATTCTCGGCCTGCATATGGGTGATCCGATCCGACAGAACGAGATGGGCGACCTGCTGGATCACATTTATGCAACCTCCGACAAGACGATGGATGACCCAACCGCGCTGTCGTCCAAGGTTCGTGACAAGCTGGTCTTCCACTCCGACAGCTCGGATGTCGTGGCCCTGATGTGCTTGAGGCCTGCAAAAGCCGGGGGGGCATCCTGCCTCGTTTCGGGCGCCGAAATTTATAATGAGATCTTGCGACGCCGGCCGGACCTGGCGCCGCTTCTGCTTGAGCCATTCCACTGGGACTGGCGCCGGCAAGACCACAATGCGCCAGCGAACACTTATACCTCGCCGATCATCAGCATCGAAGAAGGCGTGTTCAGCATGTATGCGGGCTCGTTGTACATTCTGACGGCTCAGGATTATCCCGGCGTCCCACAGTTGAGCGACGCGCAGAAAGAGGTGCTGGAGCTGTTTGACGAGATCACATATGAACCTGGCATGGCCATCGAGATGGATTTCCGCCCCGGTGATATTCAGTGGCTCTCCAACTATGGCGCTTTGCATTCTCGAACCGAATTTTTCGATTTCCCGGAACCACAACGCAAGCGTCACCTTTTGCGGCTCTGGCTGAGCCGGGATGCAGGACGACCTGTCGTCGAAGGATTTGGAAAGAATGGAGTTGTCCAGGTTCGCGAAAAGCCGCGCGAGGGTGCAGACGATGACAATGCGGGGAAATTCAAGATTGCGGACGCCGCTGTTCCACGAATGATATCCTGAGGTATCCGAGCAATCGGAACGCCGCGCGTAGCCGTTAAAAACAGAGGATGACCTGAATGCCGCAACTACGCATCGTCAAAAGATCCGGAGAAGAAGCGATCATCGACGCAACCGCTGGACATAGTGTGATGGAAGCCATCACCAATTCGGGCGTAGAGGACATTGCTGCGATTTGCGGAGGAGCATGCGCGTGCGCGACCTGTCACGTGTATGTGGCGGAAGAATTTAGCGAGCTTGCCGGAGCCGCCTCGGAATCCGAGCGCGAATTGCTGGACTTTTCAGATAATGCACGCCCGCAATCGCGGCTATCTTGCCAGATCATCATCACCGAGGCCTTGGCAGGTTTGCGAGTGGAAGTGGCGCCGGAAGAAGATTGAGCAAATGCGCTCTGAAGCGAGCCGATCAATAGTTGAGGCGCGAATAGTCAAGAATGCTGGGTAAATGTCGGGTGATATTCCAGTCAGGAAATGAGGGAAGTGAAGCATGTCTCAGCAACTGGTGCCAACAAAATTCGATCTGCCGTCCGACGTTGGAGGCAAGGATCTTGGCATCTTTATGCCAATTGCGAATGGCGGATGGATTTTGTCGAAGAACAAGCCAGAGCTTGATGGGTCGTATGCCTACAATCGTCAGGTGGCGGTTCTTGCCGAGAAGCATGGATATGATTTCATCATGTCTATGGCAAAGTATCGCGGCTATGGCGGTGAAACCGAGCACTGGAATTCGACGCTTGATGCGACCGTGACAATGGCTGCACTCGCGGAGGTGACTGAGCGGGTAAAGGTCTGGACGACGGTTCATACCATTCTTCAGAATCCGGGCACCGTGGCCAAGATGATTGCAACGTTGGACCAGGTCACCAAAGGCCGAGCCGGCCTGAATGTTGTGACCGGTGCCTACAAGGGCGAGTTCTCGCAGATGGGTATGTGGCCGGAAGGTGTCGATCACGACGCCCGGTACGATCTCGCCAAGGAATGGATTCAGGCGATCAAGGCCCTTTGGACCCAGCCATCGGTGACGATGCAGGGGGATTATTTTCAATTGGAGGACTGTGTGTCCAACCCCAAACCATCGACCAAGCCTTTCTTGGTTTGTGCCGGTTCGTCGGAAGTGGGCATGCGCTTCAGCGCCAATGAAATGGACGCCATTTTTCTCTCCGGCGATGTACCTGAAAAGCTGGCGCAGTCGAGTAACAAGGTAAAGGGCATAGCGGCTGATATGGGGCGTTACATCCGCACATATGCCATGCAGACTATCGTGCTGTGCGAGACCGACGCGGAAGCCGAGGCGACCGCCCTGCATTACCGGGAAGGCTTGGATGAAGAAGCCTTACGCGGAATGATGCGTGCTTACGGCTTTCTCGACGCAGAGATTGGCGAGGAGAATGCTTTCGTGAAAAAGGCACGCTCATCCTTTATGGCACCTCATGTGGCTGGCTCACCAGACACTGTTATCCAGAAAATCGGTGAGTTGCTGGAAGTTTCGGGAATTGATGGGCTCATGCTGATCTTCCCGGACTATGTTTCTGCCATGCCTCTGTTTGCTGAACACGTTATGCCGAAATTGCGGGCGAAGTTTCCTGCGCTTGCCGGGGCCGCGTAGATGACGTCGTCGCTTTCTGTTGATGCGCTTCCGCATGTCGATCCATCCCTCTTGAAGGGGATCATTGCGCCAGCGCGAACAGCTCTTTTGCTGATTGATGTGCAGGTTGACTTCGTATCGCCGGATGGCGTGATCGGAATGGCGGGCGTTGATATGTCCGGTATCAACTCTGCCATCGACAAGATGGAAACATTGCGTGCTGTAGCCAAGGTGCAAGGAGCAGCTGTAGCTTTCGTCCGAGTGGTTACGCGGGAGGAAACAGATTCCTCCGCCCTTAAGAATCTATATGCCCGGCGCGGACGTCCTGGCCAGCATGCTATCTGCCGTGCAGACGAGCCAGGTTCCGACTATTATCGACTGTTCCCGGAGGACGGAGACATCGAGATTGAGAAAGTCTTGTTTGATGGCTTCCATGGAACGGATCTGGAGGAGCAATTGCGCGCACGTGAAATCGACACAGTATTGGTCGCGGGCGTGACGACTGATTGCTGCGTAGACCAGACCGCGCGATCGGCGTTCCATCGAAATTTCAACGTGATAGTGGTGTCTGATGCATGCGCGGCTTATGAAGATGCGCTGCACGCCGGGGGGTTGTTGGCGCTCGAAAAGAACTGCGCTTTGCTGGCAGATACTAAGTCGGTTCTTTCTGCTTGGAGCGGTATTTCGGACGAGGCCTGACAAAGCAGCTGCTGAGACAACTTTGCATTCTGCTCGAAGATTAAAAAATCAGTTCGCATGCCGTCAATAATGCGCCGCCAACATGTGCGATTGTATGGTCGTGGTGGACGTCCGGCATCAGGCCGTATCTGATCGACGTCTCGCACCTTTTTGAAGGGAAGCGGGCATGTATCGAAAATGGATAATTTTTGCGGTTGTCGTTGCCGGTTTTTTTGTCTTGAATGCGAGTACATTTGCTTCTCTTGGGGTCGTTTTGTTCGTCATGGCGGATGACCTCGGTTGGTCTTACACGTCCGCTGGTTTGAGTTTCACGATTCTGGGGTTGGCCGTGGGTTTGACCAGCTTCCTGCCAGCCATCCTGTTGCAGCGGATCGGCGCGCGCCTGACTTTCTGTTTCGGTTTTTTCTGCGTCGCCTTGGGTTTTGGGCTGGCCAGCGCCAGCCAGGGGCTTGGCATGTTCTTCGCGGCAATGTGCCTTGCGGGTGCCGGATTTTCTCTGGCCGGGAACGTCACGGCCGTCTGGCTGATCGGTGAATGGTTTCCGGAGCATACTGGCCGCATGATTGGTCTCTATCTCATGCTGGGAGGAATTGGAGACATTATGGGTCCCAGCCTCAGCCACTACATGATGGAATGGACCAATTGGCGTTTCAATTGGATGCTGCTGGCTGTCATCTGCGGCGTTCTCATCCTTGTTGGTGGAGCATTCATCACAGAGCGCCGAGACGTATCCGGGGGCGAGGCGAGGACTGACAACTCGCGCGGGCCCAACGATGCAAAGGAAGTCGACGGGGCTATTCCATCCTGGAGAGTGGCTATCGGACGGCCTCTGTTTCTGATCATAGCGGCCGCCATCACGTTCAATCTCGCCTGCGTTACGACGGTGCATTCCATTGCTGTGAGCCACTTGAAGCTTCTTGGCCTGTCTCCAGCTGTCGGGGCCTTGGGGCTCAGCTTCATGGCGTTCGTATCGCTTGCGTTCAAAGGACTGGCAGGTCCGCTCTGTGAGCGGTTCTCGTCCCGCCACATGTTGGCATTGAGTATGGCGCTGCAGGCTGTCGGGGTCGTCATGTTTGCTGTCGCGACCAACCCGGCCCTTGTTCTGGTGTCATCACTAATGTTTGGCGCTGGCTGGGGTATCACCGTTGTCGCAACCATGGTTCTGCTTGTGGACTGCTTTGGGCGGGTAATTGGTGCACAATTGCTAGGCGCGGCTCACCAGATTTCGTCTATTGCTGCCTTTGGCCCGTTGGCAGCTGGAATGGCAGCTGACAAAATCGGCTCGTTCGCGCCCGTCTTCTTTGCGTTCGCGGTGGCCCTTGGTGTGCTGGCTTTGATTATACAGGTTCTTCGCGACCCTGGAATGTTGAAGCCTTCTCAGGCGTTCACTCGACCGGTTTAGAATGCGGCAAGAATAACCATTGTTCGATCATTTTGCACGGCCTGTCCAGCGAGGTGGTGGGCTGTGTTTGTGGGTGTAGAGAATAGGTGTTAAGTGCCAATTTTAAAGAGTTTTCAATTATTTTGGCGCTGGAAATCAAGTCAGACCCAAAACCCGGACATAGCGTAGGGTATCGCAAATTCTGTGATTTCTGCAGCTTGAGGGATAATGTCATGGGTCGGAACAAAAAAATCATTTTGAAGTATAGCGTCGCATGTGCGGCAATGAGTTTGGCCCTTATTCAGGGTGGAAGCGCGTTTGCGGACGATGCTGCTGGTGATGACGATTCGGTTCGCAATATGAACCAAATTACCGTTTACGGAGAAAAGCGCGAAACTACTCTCCAGGATGCGCCAATCGCATTGAGCGCGATCACGAGTGATATTCTTGACCAGGCTGGCATTACGGACCCCAGCCAATTGAATGGCTATGTGCCTGGCTTGATGATCACCAAGAGTGGTGGGTCCGAGCGCATCGTGACAATCCGGGGAGTGGGTCAGCAGACGCCAGAAAACTTTGCAACTATTCCGGGCGTCTCCTTTCACGTAGATGGTGCGTTCCTGCCGAATTCAATCGCGTTGAATATGGGCTTTTTCGACGTTGACCGCATTGAGGTTCTGAGAGGTCCGCAAGGCACTGTGTTCGGGCAAAGCTCAACGGGCGGATCAATCAACATTATCACCAAGCAGCCAACCCTTGATGAGTACAAGGGCACCTTCAAGGCAACGCTCGGCGACTACAATTACGTTCAAGGGTTTGCGTCTTACAACGTCCCCATAGGTGAAACGGCAGCTATTCGTGGCTCCATTCAGCAAACGTCCCATGATGGCTATGCGACTGCCACCAGTGTAGATGGCGGATATGAGCTCGATGATGCCGACAATGAGCACTATCGCATCGCGGGGCTTTGGGAGCCGACAGACAAGCTGTCCACGACGCTTTCCTATACGCTCTACAATGACAAGCATAATGGTGGTGCCTTGAAGAATCTCGAGGATCCAAACCCCGACATTCGAGAGCTAACACAGGACTTCCCCGCCAAGTTCAAACTGCGTTCAGAGTTGGCGACGTTGAACGTTGCTTATGAACTGCCGTTCGCGACACTCAAGTCGGTGACAAGCTATCAAGATCTGACGCACGATCAGTCATTCGATGCTGATCGGTTGGATATTGCGACATATGGTGGATATGACCATGTTGCGACTTGGGCGACAGATGCCGAGACCTTCATGGAAGAGTTGACGATCAGCTCACTGCCGGAGGCCCCAATTGACTGGATCGCGGGTGTTTTTTACTCCAACACAGATTCCGCTCAATACGTGGTCGAGTATCGTGAGTTGGGGGTCACCTCCATTCCGCCTCTACCTGTACTTCCGAAGGATACGCCTCAATCGGCAATCCCGGGTAATCTGGCTTATGAAAACATCTCCTCGGTGAACCGGGAATCCATCGCCCCATTCTTTCAGGCGACGGTGCCAATCATGACAAATCTGAACGCCACCATCGGCGCTCGCTACAATGATGATAAATATGAGGGCGAAGGCGCTTCCTATTACTCAACTCCCACTCAGAGCTCTTTCGATACCCAGACTTGGACTGGGAAAGTCGGGCTGGACTATGATCTTTCCGAAGACTCCATGCTGTATGCGAGCTGGTCGCGAGGGTACAAACCGGGCGGCCTGAACGGAGGCTCCTCTGGTGCACTGACCGTGTCAACGACCTATAATGAGGAAGTCGTCGAGGCGATTGAGTTCGGTTCGAAGAATACTTTCCTGGATGGGCGCGCGACACTGAACGCTTCCATCTTCTTCAACCAGTATGAAAACATGCAGTTCATTGAAGAGGATCCGATCCCCTATTCAGGTGGCATCGGGAATATTCCTGAAGCGGAGACTTATGGTCTGGAACTCGAAGGTAGCTATCTGGCATTTGATGACCAGCTGATGCTTGGCGGTAATATGGCTTTGCTGGACGGCGAAGTTACAGCGGACTACGAAGCGTTGGATCGTCGTTTGGCGGATATCGCTGCTGCGTCGGCCGAGGCGACCGGTACGATTTATCCTTGGACCTTCGATTGGTTCCTGGCGCGCCAATCCGCTGCGGTGCAAGTCAATGGCAACACGCCACCAAATCTGGCTGACTTGACGTATAATCTGTATGCCGCTTGGTTCCAGCCGATTGGCGATCATGGAGAGCTCACGTCTCGGATCGAGAATGTGTATGTGGGTGAATACGAAGCTCGTATCTTTAATACGGACGGAGCCGATGATGTATCTTCCTACAGCCTCTGGAATGCCTATTTCCAATACAAGCCGAATGAGGGTCCGTGGTACGTTTCTGCTTCTGTGACAAACATCGCGGATGAAGAAGGGGTGTCTGGCCGGTTTGTGGATCCATACTCCAGCGGAACGGTTAGTAATGAGTATGTGCCACCGCGCCAGCTGCTCGTTACGTTTGGCTTCGAATTCTGATCCAGACACTGTGCTAATCGAAACGAAAGGTAACTGACGTGTCAGACTTTGACGGTGACAAGGACTATAGTAGTTTTACGGCCAAACGGGTGACACCCTATCTTGGCGCAGAACTTGAGGGCATAGACCTGACGAAGCCCTTGTCACCGATTCAGGCTGATGAACTACGCGATGCGCTGGCCCGGTTTCAGGTGATATTTTTCCGGGATCAGCCCATCAGCCATGATGCCCATAAGGATCTGGGGCGGCTGTTTGGACCGTTGGCTATCCATTCGGCCGTTGCAGGGATTGACGGGCACCCGGAGATCGTCGCCATTCATGCGGATGCGGATTCCAAATATGTTGCCGGCGAAGGGTGGCATTCTGACCTGAGCGCTGATGAGGCGCCGCCGCTGGGAAGCATTCTCTACTTGCATACGATCCCGGAAACGGGCGGAGACACAATGTTCTCCAGCATGTACAAGGCCTATGATGCGCTGTCTGATCGGATGAAGGCTTATCTCGATGGGCTTGAAGCGGTACATGATGCCAATCCGGTTTATCATGCTCTGTTCAAGGACTATGATAAGAGGTACCCGGTTGCGACGCATCCGGTTATCCGCACCCACCCTGTCACCGGAAAGAAGTGTATTTTCGTCAATTCGTCTTACACGACCCGGATCGAGGGAATTCCTTCAGAGGAAAGTGACGCGCTTCTCAAGTTTCTGTTTGACCATGTCAAGAACCCGAACTTTCAGGTGCGGTTTCAGTGGCAACCACACTCGATCGCTTTCTGGGACAATCGTGCCGTTCAGCATCTGGCGGTGTGGGACTATTTTCCAGAGGTTCGGTCCGGCTACAGGGTGACAATAGCCGGCGACAAGCCATTCAGCGGCGCACTTCAAAGTCAAAAACTGGAGACAGTTGCTTCAACTGTTTGACCTCTGACTCATCGCGGTAGTGCGAATGAAATTTGAAGACCGGTCAAAACCACCGTGAAACTGCTCAATGCGACTCAGTCCACACCATGCAGCCCAGACCCAGCAGGGGCCAACAGGTTCCTATGCTGGGTCTGTCTGATGTGGATTGACGTGAGCGAGTCGCACCAACTACGCGCCGACCACTTCTGGAAGAGCCTTGCAGAACCGCTCTACATCTTCGATCTTTCCCATCGAAACTCGCGTCCATTCATTATAGTCCATGTATTGTCCGCGAACGGATATGAGCTTTGCCGCCATCGCCTTCTGAACATCATTCGCTTCTTTACCAGACTTGAAGTAAACGAAATTGGTCTGGGACGGTAGCCGCTCAAGACCGAGCGTATCGATGGTCATGTTCACCATCTCACGAGCTTCAACAATTTTCTGTTTCGAATAGGCTATGAACGCCTCATCCTGGTAGGCGCCTATAGCGGCAGCATAAGAAGTGCAGGGAGACCATGACATCACGACACCTCTGATTTTCTCCGCCGTTTCAGCGGATGAAATTGAATATCCCATGCGCAATCCAGCCATACCAAAAATCTTCGAGAAGGTGCGTGTCACAATGACATCGTGGCCTTCATCGATCAGCCCGATACAGGTATTGCCTTCAGGATCATTGGCGAGCTCCATATAGGCTTCATCGACCAGAACGGTGGTTTTTGCAGCCATGCGCTTCACGGCCGATTTCAGCGTTGCCGCGTCTGATACCATACCCGTAGGATTGTTTGGATTACACAGCTGTACGATGCCTGTGTCTGATGTCACTTTTGTCTCGATCGCCGCGAGGTCTACGCTCATATCAGCTGCAAGTGGTACCCGATCGATACTGCCAACGCCCTGGTTGACTGCGTACAAAGCGGTCGTGTCCCAGAAAAGGCGGGGGGCGACAATTGGGCCCGTCTTGCCGTAGATCATCGCGATAGCGCTGAGCACCTCGCCCGACCCGGTGGTCAGAACGACTTGTTCAGGCGCAACACCATGCTTGTCCGCGATGAGCTGTGCAAGCATCTGAATGGCCTCAGGTGATGTGTAGTACGCGCCCTTGTTGGCAGCGTACTCTACCATTTTCAATGCAGCTTTGGAGGGGCCGTATGGATTCTCGTTGCGGGAGAGCAGGGCCACGCCTTCCTTAGGCCCCAGCAGATATGGATCCGGCGTTGCAGTTACGGGAAAGGCGCCTTGTGTTTCGGCTGCTGTGGTTGCGCAACCGGCAAGGCTCGCCGTGGCGAGGCCACCCGCCATCAAGAACCGTCTTGATACGTCAAATGCCATTTTCATTTCCTTCCTGATTCATTTTTTACTCAACGCGTTTGATCCTTTGTCACCCGAAATCAGGTGAACGAATTCCATAGAACGATCGCGGAGGTTGCGACCAAGTATACTCCGAACACCCGCTTCAAGGCAGGCCCGTTCAGTGCGTGGGCAGCCCGCGCACCGAGCGGCGCGGTAATGAACGACATTGCCGTGATGGCAACGACAGCGAGAACGTTCACATATCCAAAAGACCCAATGGGCAGCTGGCTGGCGCCCAACCCCAGAAGCGCAAATCCGATTGCGCCGGGCACTGCGATGATTACGCCAAACCCGGAGGCTGTCCCAACAGCCTGGTGTATGGGGCGGCCACACATGGTCATGGTAAGGATGGCAATCGTTCCGCCACCTATGCCCAACAGAGCCGAAAATCCCCCGAGAAAGGAAGCAAGACCGGCCAGAGCGACCCCTTTGGGCATTTCGTTAGACAGTTTTACATCTTTCAGAACGGGCATGATGAAGTGCAAGCCCATCAGGAAAACACCAATCGAGAAAACCCACTTCAAGGATCTGCCATCCATGAACTGGGCCAGTATGATGCCCCCTACGACGCCCACGAGTAGCCAGGGTGCCCAGTCCCTTATTATCTGAAGGTCGACGGCACCCCGTTTGTTGTGGGCGTGAACGGATCGGGATGAGGTTACGATGATGGTTGCCAGAGAAGTGCCAATGGCCACATGTGTCAGCACTTCACCATCTACGCCGAAAAAACTGAATACCAGAAGCAAAGCAGGTACCACGACGAATCCGCCGCCAATCCCAAACAATCCTGCGACAAAGCCGGCGATCAAGCCAGCGACCATCAAAACGCTGATTAGCTGTGTCAATTGCATTGGATCGTATTCAAGTCCCAGCATTAAAGGTCCAATTCTGAAAAGAATGAGTTCTGATGAAGAAGAAGGTGTGGGGGGCGTCCGGGAACGCCCCCCAATTCCAAATCAACTTGCACGGTGGCTCGGTTGGTGAACATCAGAACGTCGCTGATGCCTTGACGTAGTAGTAGCCACCTTGCCAGTCGACGACGGAGTCAGATCGATAGATCCGTCCACAGCAGGTTTCGCCAATTGCCGCATCGCCCGCATCTGGATAGTTGTCGAATGCGTTTCTGACACCAGCGGAGAGGGTGAGAGCATCGTCGATTTCATAGGATGCTTCGAAATCAAACAGGATTTCTCCGTCCCATTCCTGGATATCGGCGAGGGTGGATGAGGCCGCATTTTCATATCCACCATAATAGTTGGCGCGACCAAGGAGGCTGATCGGACCAGCCTGATGGAGTACGGTGAACACGCCCCGCCAGTTGGGTGTGCCATTCAGGAAGTCGAATTGGCTTTCGTCATTGAAGAGTGCGTCCACATCGCTGTCGAATTCAGTCTTGTTATAGTTGACCGATCCAGTGAAGCTTGTGTTTTGGCCATTCGCCCATGGCATGGTGTATGTTGCCACGATGTCGACGCCAGATGTGGTCGTGTCGAAAGCATTGGTGAAATAGAACACACCGCCAATCGACTCAGCACCGGTGACACCGGCAGCGACGAGCGCGAGATAGTTGTCATACGCTGTCCCTGAAGCCGGATCGCTTGAAACGTCCTGAGTGGAGATTGCATTGACTCGATCCGCCAGATCGATCTGGTAGAAGTCGACTGTCAAACTCATGTTCTCGAAGTTCGAGGTCATGCCGAGTGTGTAGTTTGTGGATGTCTCAGGTTCGAGAGGTGTCGCTCCCAGTGCCTGCGCCACTGGTCCACTGGCCGGGAAGAGACCAGTCGCTACCGGGAAGCCATTTGGCAGTCGGGTAGAGACGTTTGTGGTACCCTGCTGTCCCGGCGTCGGCGCGCGGAAACCGGTGCCGATCGAACTGCGAAGCGCCAGAATATCATTGATCTCGTAACGACCGGCAATTTTCCAGACGGTTTCAGCATCAAAGTCTGAGTAGCTTTCGTAACGCAGAGCGCCTTGCAAGAAGAGTTTCTCGGTGACATCCGCACTCAGATCCGCATAGATCGAATGGGAGTCCCGCGTATAGTCTTCTGAAAAGGCCGGTGAATAGCCAGGAAAGCCATTCGATCCTACACCGACGACCTGGTAGACTGGGTCATCCGGATCCGAGCAGTCGAGCGTGGAGCCTGCGGCCATGACCGCCACACCGGCCGCAGTCGGAGCCATGGAATCGCAGAAGCCAAACGGGTCTGCGCCAGCAAACGGACCATCTTCATAAGACGCCTTGTCACCCTCGACCAGTTCATAGGACTCGTCCAGATAACTAAGGCCCATTGCGAACAGGAGCGGGCTCGCAAGCCCGACTTCGAATTCCTTCGAGAAGTCAGCCTGAATTTGTGCCTCTTCGTTGATCAGGTCTCCAGGACGGAACACGGTTGGCGTGTCGGGGCCCATGGACGGGTTGATCGTATTTGCCAGCGTATACTCGATTTCGTTATGTCCGTAACGCGCGCTCAGATCGTAGTCGAACCCTGCAAAGAGGCCTCGCAAGCCACCCACAAATGAATAGTCGGTGACATCACCGAAGAAGCGCGGGGTGAAACCACCCGGGAAAATCTCCAGCGGCGAATAAATCGATCCATCTTCGAGTCGCAAGTCTTCAATCGTGCCGTTGCCGGGATAGCGATAGAAGAAGCTGCCATCGGATTTACTGCTGGAATAGTTGCCGAAGGAGTAAAGTTCGGCATTGTCGTTGATCGTGTACGCGGAGTTGTAGAATAGGCGAAAGGCTTCGCTGGTGGGCTGGCCCCAGGGTTGAACGACGCCGAAGTCACCCAGCGATGCAGACGGGACACCTTCGATGAACTCGGGCGTCAGGCTGGCTGCGTAACCAGCTGTGGGGTCGAAGTCCGGATTGCTCGGGTCGAGACAGAACCAGGACTCACAATATTGTTCGCTTCGACTGGTCGCGTCCGCCTTGCTGACTTCGCCGGAAACGCTCAGGAAGCCCTTTCCGCCCAGATCGAAGCCGTAATTGCCCGATACCGTGTATTGGAAGCCGTCACCTTCATAATACTGACCGATGTCGACGCTGACCGAACCGCCTTCAGAATTATCCTTGAGCAGGAAGTTAATGACGCCAGCAATAGCATCCGACCCGTATTGCGCCGCGGCACCATCCCGGAGGACTTCGATGCTTTTGAGGGCAGAAGCCGGAATGGTGGCCACGTCCGGGCCTTGAGTTCCGGATCCGCCAATTGTCACGAGTGCGGCGCGGTGGCGCCGTTTCGAGTTTACCAGTACAAGCGTCTTGTCGGTCGGCAGGCCTCGCATCTCAGCAGGGCGAACAAATGAGCTACCATCAGAAATTGGCTGGCGAGAAAGAGAATAGGATGGAATGAGTGTTTTCAGAACATCATTCGTGTCCGTGAATGGAACCGCATTGAGTTCATCTTCACCAAGAACATCAATTGGCACTGGCGAATCTTGGATGGAGCGAGGTTTCCCGCGAGACCCCGTTACCGTGACCGCTTCCTGAACCGAGACGTCATCTGTCTCTCCCTCTTGGGCTTGCGCGGCTGTGATCATGGAAAGACTGACTGTGGCGAAGGCACACGACAGTAGTTGTGTTCGTAGTTTGGATGCTCTCATAGTGTATTGACCCCTCTATTCGCCGCACGACGAATACAATTTGACCGCCTAAGGACGGACTGGAAATCGAATGCCAGGGCACAGCAAAGGCACTGGTGATCGAGTCGGTTTCGAGAGGCCCGCCTTTGGGCCAGGACAGCTATCTGCTGCAGAAGACACCCCCTTGTGCCTTCAGAACTGAAGCCCGTCTTTGGGCTTGGAAAAATCTTTTCAGGTCAAAAAAAAGCTGGGTAGCGGAACGTATTCTGTGATGATGAATGAATACAATTTGCCAGATTTTCACGCACCCTCGCTCAGCTTAGGTGAAACTTCGAGCAGTGAGGTCGGTTCAAGCCAGCCAGGCTGACATCGTCACATCAAGGCAACAAGTCCGATAGTGAGATCACAGCATCGCAGACGCTTTTCAGAGATTTTCCTTGGCGCATGGCCGTGGATCGGAGTGACTGATAGGCTTCCTGCTCGCTCATGCCGCGGGTTTGCATCAGAAGGCCTTTTGCGCGTTCCACAGTCTTTCGCGCAGCGAGGTTGTCTTTGGATTTCTGCAATTCACCCTGTAGCGTCGACACGAGTTTGTGGCGTTCCACGGCGATTGTGATCAAGGGACCTATTCGCGAAGCATTAAGTCCATCTACCACGAATGACGTCACCCCACCCCGAATGGCCTGCGGTGCAAGGTTTTCTTCGTCACGCTTCACGAACCAGAGGATAGGAAGCTGAGTTGATGCAGCCAGGCGCTCGCTGATCGATATCTGCTCGGTGCCTGCTGACTCTGACGAAAGAATTAGCAGGTCGGCTCTGATTCCTTCAAGCTCGGTGGCTATGCTTACGAAAGAGAATTCATCAAGCAATCTTATCGTGAAGCTTTCTGGTAAACCCTCCAGTATATTTGCGACGTCGTCCTGTGCGTTGGCGACGACAAGCACAGACAGTGCTGATAGATCGGCTCGGTCCGGCATGTTCAATACAGTCTCCCTCCTAATCTCACATGATAGAAAGGGACTGTTTTTCCAAATCTCTTAGTTTGAATAGCAATCAAAGCTGCATTTTCCGCGCCTTTGAGCAAGAAAAGGACAAGTCTGCCTGTTGTTTGATGTCCTCAGGAAGTCGTTTTGATACAGTGTATCTAAGAAGCATGACCGCACAGGCCCGCGGTGTGATGCGGAAAGTGTCAACTGACTTGCCCTCAAACTCCAGCGCGTGGTCAGCCAAATCGCAGAGAATGCTGCGCTGTCCCGCGCTTGCGCCGAAGAGTTCGGTTCCCTTTTGAGAAGCTGGCTCAGACAAGCCTTTTTCGGAAGCGGGCGGAGATGAGGTCGAGCGCCATTACGGTCAAAAAGATTACCAGCAACATGGTGCCGACGCGATCATACTGGAACATGTCGAACCGGCCTTTCAATTCCTGTCCGATGCCCCCTGCGCCTACAAGGCCGATCACCGTGGCCATGCGTATGTTTCGATCGAGAATGTAGAGGGAGAGGCCAGTATAGCTCGGCAGAACTTGGGGGAGGACGGCGATCCTGAGGATGGCGAAATCGCTGGCCCCGGTGGCCTTGAGCGCCTGTTGAGGGCTTTTGTTCGCCGCTTCAATATCTTCGGCGTAGAATTTTCCCAGAAAGCCTATGCTGTGAAATGACAGGGCCAATATACCTGCAATCGGACCGAACCCAAAAGCAAGCACGAGGAACAGTGCGCTGATCAGTTCGGGAATTGAGCGAAGCAGGGACACGAGTGATCGTGCCACGCCGTAGATGAGGGGATGGGGCGAGTAATTACTGGCGCATAGCCACGCCAGCGGTAGGCTTACCAGTATGGCAATCAGGCTGGCCCAGATTGCAATTTCGATTGTTTCAACCATCTTGCCGAGCACGAAGAGAAGGTATCCAATTGGCTCGACGAGAAACTGCCGCTCGGACACTTTTGTGGTCATTTGCAATGTATCCGGATCAAGCTCGGTTGTTTGGACTTCCACCGTCTCCATGTGCGCCAGGAAGGGCAATCTGGATTCATCCAGTCCGTCCATCAGGTCAATGGGGCGACGGTCGGAGATGGCTATAGGGAACATGTCGCGGGTCACACTCCCCATTCCCCGGCCGATTTGCGAACTTTCGCGCAGACCGACCGCCTCAAGCGCAAAGTCTCCAATCTGGCTGGCCATGCGATCCAATTGCATACGCTCTGCGGAGATACTCGAGGCAATGATTATGAGGAGCAATACAAGTAGTGATTTCCACCCGAAAGGCTGTTTTAGATGCCAAATGTGAGGTAGCGAGTCGTGCTCAGCATCCGTCATCTCACGCGACCTCCCTTCGCAGGGTGGGTGAAGTATCGTCGATTTCAAAGATAGCCTGAACTGCGTCGCTAGTAAGAGCAGCTGGTGGTCCATCGAAAACGATAGAGCCATTGTTGAGACCGATGATCCGGTCCGCATATTCGCGAGCAAGATCGATTTGATGCAGCGAGCAGAGAACAGCTGCATCACGTTCCTGAGCCGCGCTCTTCAGTAGGTCCATTACATCCACAGACGATCTGGGATCAAGGCTGGCGACGGGTTCATCGGCGAGAATGAGACTCGGATCGCACATCAATGCGCGCGCGATGCCCACGCGTTGTTTCTGGCCGCCAGACAGTTGGCCAGTACGCCGATTGGCATGATCTTCCAACAAGCCGACACGCGAAAGCAGGGCGCACGCTTTTTCTTGAATCAAGTGGGGATACAATTGAAGCGCGACGCGCCACCAGGAAAGCGCCGCAATGCTGCCTGACATCACATTTTGCGCTGTCGTCAGTCTGTCGGTCAGGCCAAAATCCTGATGCACCATTCCGACGTGACGTCGTTGCTTTTTCGTAAGGCGCACCCCGTGAAGCCGAATGTCTCCGGAGTCTACAGGCGCCAGCCCAACAATACACCTCAGCAAGGTAGACTTTCCTGACCCCGATGACCCAAGCAGAACGCAAAAGCAACCGGGTCTGAGGTCCAGCGAAAAATCAGTGAGGACTCTCGGACCGTCCTTGTACGACTTGAACACGTTGGAGAGTTTCAGCGCCGGGAGTGTGGACGCAGAAGTGGGTTGGTCTGTCATATTGGAAATTGTGCCGTGGTGAAAAGATATCAGCCGCGTTGAGCTGCGTCAGCCTTGCGCAGGATCGCGGCCATATAGTCGTCATCCAGAAAAGATGTCGCGGAGATCACGCTATCAAACAGGGTTTCGTCAACTTCGGTATTGTAGCGATCCACAAGCTTGCCGCCATATCCCCGAATGGCGGCCGGACCAATGCCTTCAGCCTCATGTACATTTGCCATGGCGCGCTTGAGCTTTGCTTTGATGTCTGCTGGCAATGCGGTGTTCATCGCTATGGGTGGATTCGGGATTGGTTTCGATTTGGTGAGCACCCGGAATGCGCGTGGATCCAGGCTACCTTGGTTCACCGCACGTTCGAACGACACGAAAGACGCGCCTGCAGCATCTACCAACCCGTTCTTCAATGCCAACAGGCTGTTGGTGTGGCTTCCCGTGATCCGCAAGGCTGATAGATCCTTTAGCGGATCGAGCCCGTCGTCTCTCAACATGACAAGCGGATACGCAAAGCTGCTGGCGGAGTGACTTGATCCCAGTGCGAGCGACCCGCCGGAAAGATCGAATACAGAATTTACGTCGGAATCTGCCGCGACAAACAGACCAGCATAATAAGTGGATGAACCATTGCGTTCTTCGACAGCCAACAATTGCGCGCATCCGCGGTCTCGCGCCTCTATATAGGAGGCCGGGCCATACCAGACGACGTCTGTCAGGCCAGCGCACATGGCTTCTATCACGGCGGCATAGCTTTGCCCGGTACTGACGGTAAAATGCAAGTCACTGGATCGCGTAATGGCATCAAACAATGGCTGAAAATCGGCTTTCGTACCGTCTTCCGTACCACCATCTGCGGGGATAAGCATGACGCGAAGAGGCTTTTGCGGGCTGCCGGCTTCCTGAGCGTGCGTTGTAAACGCGAGCATGGCGGTTAGCAGGAGAAGCGTTATGGTCGACAGAATGCGCATGTCCGAGTTCCCAAATTCACCTCGCTGCGTATGAGCTTGGTGCGCCGCAGCATCGATAGTGAGAGACGTAGCATCGGCTTGTGACATTGGTGTTACGCAATTCATATATCCTTGATAATAATTGAGTAGAATTCAATTATAAGAGTGTGAAATCCAGAGGGGCGTGTATGTCTGAGAGCAAATCGAAGCGGAAAGTGGCGCCGAAGCGACGGTCTGATGTGGCGATAGTCGACAATGTCATGACGCGCATTCGAGTGCGGCATCCCTCGCTTGGGCCGAGTACGCGTTCGATTGCCGACTTCGTTCTCGCCAATCCCCGACAAGTGGTTGGGATGTCGGTTACCGAACTGGCTGAAGCGACCGGTGCCAGTGATGGAAGTGTTATCAATTTCTGCCGCCAATTGGATCTTTCCGGTTTTCAGCAACTGAAGCTCAGCCTCGCCCAAGAAGTGGTGCAACCGGTTCAGTTCATTCATGAAGATCTGCAACCGACAGATGACACGCCGACTGTGTGTCGGAAGACCTTCCATGCTGGGGTTCAGGCGCTGAAGGACACGCTCTCGATTTTGGACGCCGACGCCGTATCCGCAGCGGTGGATATTATTCGGGCAGCCAAGCGAGTTGAAATTTACGGAATAGGTTCGTCCGCGCCCATTGCGGAAGATGCGCAGTATCGCATGCTGCGAATAGGTCTTGATGCGCGGGTGGTGGTGGACAGTCATGTCCAGGCCATCAGCGCGTCGCAAACGGGCCCTGATGTGGCGGTGCTGACCATTTCGCACTCTGGTGCAACGCATGAGACACTGGCCGCAACCAGATTGGCCAAGGATGCGGGCGCGAAGACGATCATCGTGACCAATTTTTCGAGTTCGCCGCTGCAGGCCTACGCGGATGTGAAACTTTTCACCATGGCTCGGGAAACCAAGTTCCGGACCGAGGCCATGACCAGCCGGATCGCCCAGCTATGCGTATTGGATGCGCTGATTGCAGCACTCGCGCTGGCCAATTATGACCGGGCAACCGAAACGCTTCGCAAGACCTTCGATGTGCTGTCGCTAAAGCGCTTCTAGCCTATTGCGCTTCTAGCAGTATCTCAAACACATCCGGTGATTTGGCGGAGGTCAGGACCGCCTTGATTCCCAACGCGTTTGCGCCAGCGAGATCCGTTGCAGGGTTGTCACCCAGCATGACAACCTGATCCGGTGACAGGTCAAGCGCCTGGCATCCCATCTGGAACAGATGTGGGGAGGGTTTTCCCACGACGTCTATTTTTGTTTCATCCAGTTTCACGCATGCTCTGATGGCCGCAAGCAGGGCGCCCGTTTCGGGCTTTATTCCCCCGTCTTTCCCGGGGTGGGTTTGGTCGGGATTGGCGACGATGAGGTGGCCCCCATTGCTCAAGGAGTTTACCGCGCGTTCCAGGCGGCGATAGGTGAAGCGTACATCGCGGAGCAGTACGACCACGTCTGCAGCCTCCTGAGTCAGGTCTATCCCCATTTTCTTGGCGGTTCCGCGCATGTGCGGATCACCAAGCACCATAACCTTTGCGCCAGCAAAACCTGTTGCGCGTTTGAGCGCCTCCATCCCCGCCAGGATGACTTGGTTGCGTTCCAATTGAATTTCGTTACAGGCCAGTATGTGCAAGAAGTCGTCCGGCGTGCATGTGGAGTTGTTCGAGACAATCGCGGTGCGTGTTTGATTGGCGCGCAGGAAGTCTGCGGCCTCGGGCACCAACGTATTGCCGAGTGCGCAGCAGCCATCCCAGTCTACGAGAAACCCTTTGGCCGACCGGCCCATGTTGGCTATTTCTTCAGATCGCGGCGTAGCGAACGCGTAGGGCATATTCCACTCCGATGAAGGACAATTTGTTATTGAGAAATGCTCAATTACAAATCTTCACTGAAGTAAATATCATTCACGCAATGTTTTTCGAATCTTCATCTAAGTGTCGCGTTCCGCCTCTAGAGCAGCCTCGTGGCAAGCGGCGTCAATCGCGCTCGGCCACAGCCCGCTGATGGTTGGCGGGTGTTGGGGTTAGATGGAGAGACCAGCGATGAGACTTGATAAGAACAGAAGTTTGAAATTCGGTTTGAGCGTCCTGATGGCGAGTGCGGCGATCCCGGCGGCTTTGGCACAGCAGGGAGATAGCAAGGAAGATTCCCGCCGCCTTGAGACTATTCGCGTCGAAGGCCAGACTGTCGATGCGTCCGCATCCGACATCGCTGTGGACTTCGCTGAATACGGCACACAAGTTCAGTTGATCAGTTCGGAAGAAATTGAAACGGGCGGGTTCACGAATTTTGGCGAATTGGCCTCAGGCCTGATCCGCGGTGCGAACATTGGCTATTCGCCGGACGAAGGCGAGTTCACCATTCGCATTGATGGCGGCACTGATCGCGATACCTTGTTGCTGGTCGATGGCGTCCCATTCTTTGATCGCTCGTCTCCATTGGAAGATCTGTGGCCCGCGACAGCCATTGATCCGCGCATGATCGACGGTGTTGAAGTCTATCGTGGTGGCAACAGCCTCTATTTCGGATCCAATGGCGGCCTGGGCGTTGTGAGCGTGAAAACGAAACGCCCAGACGGCACTCAGAAAGGCGAATTCGGCGTCTATGCCGGTTCATTCAAAACCCGCGAGTATTATGGCAATATGTCGTTCCCTCTGGACAAGGCCGGCAAACACTCCGTGCTGGTCTATGGCCGCTCCTACGAGACGGATGCGCACGAACTCTTCGACGAGGAGGCCTATGGCGACAATGTGCTTGCGCTCGGCGGACGTCACGAATTCCCATACAGCTTCAATAGTCTGGGGATCAAATATTTGTGGGATATTGCACCTGAGACAGAGCTTCTGCTTGGTGCTTCGTACACGACGATCGATTTCAGAGACTCCTTCCCGCAAAGCACTATATTTCAGCCGAACTTCACAGAGTTCCCGATTTACACCGGCGAATTCAAGCATCGCTTCAATGACAAGCTCAAGCTGAATATCGAGGCGCACTATCAGGACCCTCAGCTCAAGAATAACGAGATTGATGCCCGTATCTGTCAGATCCCCCGCCTGTCGGATTTGCCGGAGGATATTCAAGCCATTGCTGCGGGTCAGGGGATTTCAAGCTTCTCTACAGCAACTGAGTTCGAAAGCTTCGCGGCAGGTATTTCCGGTCTCGCTGCGGGTTGTGTCACCAATCCGGTCGGGAGCGCGGGCAGCGCATCTGATGATCGTCTGAATGGCGGTAGCAATTTCTACATCAATCAGGATCCAGACAGCCCGTACTTCGGCCAGCCTTACGGCACGCACCAGAATCCGTTCCCAATCGGCGCACCCATTGGATATGTCGTGCAATCTACCGCCAGCTTCGGCGATGGTGGTCTGACGAAAGGCTTCGGGACGACTGATCAGAGGGAGTCTGGTTATGTCGATTACGGTCTGAATGCACGGGCCACTTATACGGTCAATGAGTATATCGAACTCGTCGCAGGTCTCCAGAATACTACCTATAAAGATAATTCTGATGACTCATTCGGCGTCAAGGATGTCAAGCTCACGAGTACGGGTGTCTATGGCGACCTAAGGCTCTCCCTGCCAATGCTGGATGGTTTCAGTGGGTCATTTGCCGCTCGTCAGGACTTCAACGACAATTTCGATGATCAGTCGATCTGGAAAGTCGGGCTGCGTCAGAACCTAGGATACGGTATCTATGCGCGGGGGTCTGGCGGCACGTCGTACAGTCTGCCGAAGATCGACGAAATCGGCGCATTCGGACCGGGCGCGAACATCAACCCTGGTCTGGAACCACAGGAAGTCAGCGCGTTTAACGTCGGGGCCGGTATCGATGGTGACATTTTTGGCGGAACCTACAATGTCGAGATCGGGTACTTTGAAACAGAAATCGAAAATCTTTTCTCCAGCCGGGCTATTGGTGCGGTCTGTTATGAATATGCCAATGATGTTGCAAACCCATTGTTCAACAATCTGAACAATGACACCGCAGCGATTGAACAGAACCGTCGGAACATCATTCCGCCGAGCGAATTCTGCGCCACGGCTGCAGCGGGCCTGAATGATCCTGGCGAAACAGTTGCGGTGAACGCGCTGCGTCAGCAGGATATTGAAGGCTTTACGATTGACGTCGCTTTCGACTTTGATCAGTGGCAGGCAGACTTCAGCTATACTGATATGGAGTCGCTGGAGCCGAACCCAGTCTTTGGAACGATGGCGCGCCTGGATGGCTCCACTACCGACCTTGGCTTTGTCGTGCCGGGGAAGGCTGGAAGCGCGGAGTATCGCCAATCTTCAGAACGTCCGGAATGGACGCTGTCCGGCCTCATCACCTACACGCCAACAGACCGCTGGACATTTGCACTGAACCCGCGCTTGCAAGGGCCGGAATGGGCATATGCGGGCACCAGCCTGGCGCGCATGGTGGATGAGAACGGAAACCGAGTAGTCGAAGATCTGAACTTCGGTGACTATTTCGTCCTCAATGGATCTGTTCAGTATTTCCTTGGCGAGGAGAAGCAGCACCGTTTCCTCATTCGCGGCGTGAACTTGCTGGATGAAGAATATTACGAGCGAGCTTCCGGTGGCTCGGGCTATAGCCGGGACCGTGCCGTGGTGCGCGGAGAAGTGGGCCCGAACGACAGTGCATACTACCGCCAGTATGGGTGGAACGGCAAACCGCGTTCGTTCTGGATCCAGTACGAGTACTCGTTCTAGTCATCCAATGGTCTGACCCTGTGTGAACAGGGGCAGGCTCGCCCCGATTGGATGATTAAAGGCTGCCGGCGTCTGTCCCACATGTCGGCAGCCACCCCTCTTCGCGTGTGGATGGAAGGACTCTCAATGTTTTCTCGTCGATTGTTTCTGGCGTCTTCTGGCGCTGCTCTTTGGGTGCCTAAACTGGCAAACGCTCAAAACGGCAAGCAGCACTTCACGTTGGGCGTCGCATCAGGATCGCCCCGGCCCAGCAGTGTGATTTTGTGGACGCGACTGGCCCCCAATCCGCTGCAAGGCGGCGGTATGCCGTCGGGCGTGGCGCAAGTGCGATATCGTGTGTGCACTGATGAGGAAATGCGAAAGACGTTGATGGATGGCATCGCCACCACAGCCGAAGACAAGGCACATTCGGTGCATGTGCGTATCGAAGGCTTGCGGCCGGGTCGGGAGTATTTCTATCAATTTTATTATGGCGACGAAGAAAGTCCTGTCGGGCGGACACGAACATCAAGCCCCGATGACGACTCTGCCAGGATCGCGCTGGCCTATTGCCAACACTACGAGTCCGGTCACTACGCGGCCTATCGTGATCTTGCGGAATGGGTGCCCGACTGCGTCGTTCATACCGGAGATTATATCTATGAGGGCGGCATCAGTCCGCTTGGCGCGCGGATGCGCGATGTGGGGGGCGGGGAGCGGCGTTTGTTTGAGACCGTGCGCCAGCACAATAGCGACGAAATTACCACCTTATGGGACTATCGAAATCGTTATGCGCTCTACCGTTCCGATCCACACCTTCAGGCGGCACACGCTATTGCGCCCTGGATCGTCGCGATGGATGATCACGAGGTCGATAATAACTGGGCCTCAAACACGCCTCAGGACCCGGAAAAGCAGACGCAGCTCGAATTCCAGGTTCGTAAATATGCAGCTTTCAAGGCCTATTATGAGCATATGCCGATCGAAGAGCCGCCCACTCTGCGAGATATGAGGCCTGCGCTGAAGCTCTACAACAAGTACGTGTTCGGGCCTGCTCAGATACATTTGCTGGATACGCGTCAGTTCCGGTCGGACCAGCCGTGCGGCGATGGCCGCAAGCCGCTTTGTTCAGATGCGACAGATCCGGCTCGCACCATGTTGGGTGCAGAACAGGAAGCTTGGCTGAGCCGTGAGCTCAAGCAGTCCAGCTCCGCTTTCAATGTCATCGCAACGCAAACCTGGTTCACTCCTTATCGCTACAATGCGCCGCCTGACGGTCCGGTCACCAATGTGGACAGCTGGGACGGCTATCCGGCTGCGCGCAACCGGCTCTCGTCCGTCTTGGCAAATGACGTGTCGAACCCCGTTTTCCTGACAGGGGATTGGCACACCGCCATGGCATCGACTCTGTATGAAAAGCCCTTCGATCCAACATCGAAGCGCATCGGCCATGAACTCGTGGGTGGTCCCATTTCCTCCGGGTGCCCCTGGGCGCGGGATATGGAGGTTATGCGGAGCGCGAACCCTCACGTTTCCCACTTGAATGGACAGCAGCGGGGCTATCTGCGAGCCACGTTTACCTCCGACAATTGTCATGGAGAGTTCCGCGTCGTCGAGGATGCTGGCCGAGCCAATTCACCTGTTTTCACCGATATTGAAATTCGAACCAAAGACATCTGATGTTTCCCGAACCCGGCACCACTCAAGCCAAGTGCCTATCCTAAAGAGGACCAAGCCCATGTTTTCAAAGATCAGCCTGATTGCTGCGTGTACATCGCTTTATGTTTCCACCGCTGTTGCGCATGAGCGTGCGGTGGAGTTTCCTGACACGGAAGATGGCAGCGTCGTTTTGGCCGCCGACCTGCACACTCATTCGGTATTTTCAGACGGCGAAGTCTGGCCGTCCATTCGGGTCAAGGAGGCCCATCTGGACGGGCTGGAAGTTCTGGCGGTAACTGAGCATTTGGAGCATCAGCCACACAAGGCCGACATGCCGCATCCGGACCGGAACAGGTCTTATGAGATTGCTGAAGGCGTACGGGCAGATTCGGAGTTCGACCTGATGGTTATCAATGGCGCGGAGGTCACTCGCGATATGCCCTATGGGCATATCAACGCCATCTTCCTGAGTGATGCGAACGCGCTTCTGACTGAAGAACCAAAGCAGGCCATGAAGGCGGCGAAGGCCCAAGGGGCGTTTGTGTTCTTGAACCATCCGAATTGGTTGCCGCATGTGTCGGATGGGATTGCGCGTCTCAGTGACTATCACAAGGATCTGATCGCGGAGGGCCTGCTTCAGGGCATCGAGGTCGTGAATGGAACTTTGGATGGGCACTCCGAACATGCGCTCCAGATTGCCCTAGACAATAATCTGACCGTAATGGGCACGTCTGACATCCATGGCCTTGTGGATTGGACCCATAGTGCCGGAGCTGGCGGGCATCGCCCGATGACGCTCGTATTGGCTTCGGATCGTAGCGAAGCGGCCTTCAAACGGGCTTTGTTTGATGGCCGTACAGTGGCCTGGTCTTATGACGACCTGCTCGGCCGGGAAGAGCATGTGAAGGCAGTGGTTGATGCCTGTCTCACTCTTGAGGCTGAACCGGCCGTGCGTGACTACACAGTGATCTCCGCGAAAATCGTCAATACTTGCCCGGTAAATTTCACTCTGCTTAATCAGGGAGAGGAAACGTTCCAGAACACCGGCGATGTGCTGAATGTAAAACGGGATGGGGAGACGGCGGTTGCTGTGCGCACCAAAACCGGCAAAGGTCAGATGGTTCTGACCGTTGATGTACTGAACGCCCAGATTGGCTTTCGCAAAGCCTTGACGACACGTCTTGTGACAGCGATTCCCGCTCAATAGCTCTCGGATCGTTCCGGAAATTCCTATCTCCTGTCAGAGCGCACATCCCCATGGGATGTGCGCTTTCCTCTTCGTGACGGCAAAGTTCATTTCAAACCCCAAGATGCAATTGACTTGCAATAACATTTCCCCTAGTCGGCAGTTAATACTGAGACACATTCTCATAAATGCAAATCCAAGGGGTAAATTTGATGCGAGTATCGCGGGTCAGCGCTGTCAGTACTGTTGCGCTTCTTATAGGTGTGGCATCTGCCGCTCCGGTCTGGGCGCAGACTTCGGACACGGACCGGGCCGAAGAGAGCCGTCAGGAAACGGTGATCGTGACCGGTACGACCGGATCTTTTGGTGCGACCAAGAACGAAACACCGATCGTCGAGACGGCACGCTCGCTCTCCGTCGAAACATCCGACATGTTCATAGACAAGGGCGCCTTGCGGCTGGTCGATACGCTGACCTATGTGGCGGGTGTGACTGCCGAGCCCTATGGCTTCTCAACCCGCGGTGATTTCCCATTCTCCCGTGGTCTAAGCATACCGCGTTATCGTGACTCCATTCAGGAACTCTTCGGTAGCTACAACTCCACTCGTGCCGACGTATACACGATTGAGCAAGTTGAAGTGCTCAAAGGTCCAGCTTCGGTACTCTATGGTCAGGGGTCACCGGGCGGTATCGTCAACTATGTGTCGAAAACGCCGTTGGAAGACTTTGGCGGCGAGATCGCGGCACAAGTGGGAAACAATGATCACTACCAGATTGCAGGTGACGTAACCGGGCCAGTCGCAGGTTCAGATGGCAAGCTGCTGTATCGTCTGGTTGGCCTCTATCGCGACACAGGTACGCAGATTGATCAGGTTGACGAGACGACGACGGTTTTCATGCCATCACTCAGCTGGTTGCCGACGACAGATACCAAGTTTACAGTGATCGGACTTCTTCAGGATACCGATAGCGATGCAGCTGCCCAGTTCATTCCGGTCGAAGGTACGCTCAATCCGCTCAGTTCTTCAGGCGGCTACCTGAACAACAATGTCTATGCCGGTGAGCCTGGTTTCAACCGTTATAATACGGACTCACAGCAAATTACCTTGTTGGGTGAACATCGCATCAATGATGTATTCAAGCTGGAGGGTACGGCGCTTTGGCGGTCCGGCGAGGCCGACTATCAACAAGCTTGGCCGGTCTTCTACGGTCCGCGCTATCTGAACCAGATTCTCGATGCCACACCCGCCTTGCAGGCTGCGGCAGACCTGCAGGGACTGACGTTCACCGACACGACCGTGCCCCGTACATTCTATCAAGGTGACAATACGTTCGACCAGATGGCAGGCGACTTGCGCCTCCGCGCAGAATTTGCCACCGGCAAGTTCGATCACCATGTCCTCGCCGGGATGCAGTATCAAGACGTCGAAACCGACAGTGACTCTGCATACTATTTCGGCGGCGGGGTTCTGGCCGGCGACTTCCGTTATGTTCTCGATCTGGCGAACCCGGTTTATGGAAACTATCCAGACCAGGCGACATTTGACGCGATCTACAGTGACACACCCGCTTCGAACGTCGAAGACTTCGGCATCTATCTTTCCGACCAGATATCCTACGAAAACTGGCGTTTCACGCTGGGCCTGCGCAGCGATAGTGTCGAGAATGACAGCGGTACGACCGTCCAGGATGACGACGCGATATCGACCAGCGTTGGCGTACTCTATCGATTCGACAACGGTTTTGCGCCATATGCCAGCTATTCGGAATCCTTCGAGACCGTTGTCGGAACTGATACGCTCACCAACAATCCGCTGAAACCTCAGGAGGCCCGTCAGTATGAAGTGGGTATCAAGTATGAACCTGAAGCCTTACCGGGATTGATCACGTTCAACTATTTCGACATCGAAATCTCCAATTTGTCCAACCCGAACTCCCTGCCGGGTGCCGCCTCGCAACAGGAAGGCGTTGGCAAGCTGAAAGGCTTCGAATTCGAGAGCCACGTTCAGATTGATGAAGTCTATCTGCAGGCATCCATTTCCACGCTCGATGCGGAAGACCCGAACGGATTCCAGTTGGCGGCTGCACCGGAAACGCAGGCGTCTTTGTGGACTACATGGCGTCCAGACGGTCGTTGGTCCGGTTTCAAATCAGGCGCAGGTATCCGTTATGTGGGCGAGACCGTTTCCGAGAACGGAACCGTCCGCTACGTGACGCCAGACTATACGCTAGGCGACCTGATGATCGGTTACGAGTGGGACACATGGGATTTTCAGGTCAATGCACGCAATCTGACCGACGAAGACTATCTCACGGGTTGCTTGACGCGGGGGGATTGTTTTCCTGGCCAGCGCCGAACGGTCGTAGCCAGCCTGCGCTACAAATTCTAAGGCGGGCGCTATATGAGCCATGCTGACTATATCCTGGCGATCCTTGCCTCGGTCGGAGGCATATTCGGTCTTGCGCTGCTCTTCGCAGTGTGGCGCAAGCCGGGGCGCCCGGTCCTTCTGGTGCTCGGATGGGCGCTGGTGGCCGCAAGTCTTGTCGTATGGTTTGTTGTCAATTTTGATCGCGGTGTCGCACAGGTCGCCTCGCTCCTGATGCTGATCGTGGCCGGGGCGATCACTCTGCCGGGGCTGCGCGGAACCAACGGCCTGCAAGCGCCTGTCCGAAATCGCGAGGTACCTGATCGCGCACGCCGGTCACCCTTGCAGATGACAGCCGACATCGGTTCCGGAATATGGACGTTTCTGCTGGCCGGACCGGCTGCAGGTGCGATCTCTCTATATGCTGGAGGGGCGCTCCTGCGCCTTACCAAACCGGAAATAGGCAATCCGACGAATGCCGTGGTGGTGGCCTTCCTCGTCAGCTTATCCCTATGGGCCGTATTGAGCACGTTGGTGCTCATAGAAAAACGCAAATTACGTCGCAGCGTCTATGTGGTGGTCGCCTTGGCGGCCGTGCTCTGCGCCGCTCTCATTTAGCTTGTCGAGACTCTTCCTATGGCAAAATCCCTCTGGCCAAAATCTTCAAGTGAACGTGTTGATTCCGCCCTGTCGGCGCACTCTGTCATGGGGCTGGTAATCAGCGCTTTGCTATTTGTCATCTGTGTGAGTGGCACGATTGCCGTGTTTGAGGACGAGCTGGAATGGTGGGAGCAAGCGGGCACTCCGACGGTGCACGAAGTTTCTCCATCCGTGATGCAAGCGACTGCCGAAGAAGTGCTCAAGCGCGATCCCGAAACGACGCATCTCTACATGTATCCTCCGCGGGAAAACTGGCCCCGTTTTGTGGCTGGTGGGGACAATGGCATATTCGTGTTGAATGAGTCCGGTGAATTCGTGCGCCAACTGGAGGCGCCTTGGAACGATTTCCTTATTGAACTCCATTACTATCTCACCATGCCGCACAGTCTCGGCATCATCATTGTTGCCATATTTGGTGTCATGCTCGTGTCTATGTCAGTCTCGGGACTGCTCGCGCATCCGCGTATCTTCCGGGATGCTTTCCGATTTCGGCGCACCGGCCAGGCGCGGCTGGCTCAGGCCGACCTTCATAATCGTCTCAGCGTCTGGACGACGCCTTTCCTCATTGCTGTGGCGGGAACTGGTGCGATGATCGGACTGTTCGGTGTCGTGGCATTCGTTTTTGCACAGACCAATTTTGGTGGCGACACGAAGAAGCTTAGTGAGGCGATCTTCGGCGGTGAAATCCTCGAAGCTGACGCCACGCCTGCACCAATTACCGGCGTGGATACGGCGCTCATCAATCTCGATCGCGATATACCTGAGGCAAACCCTTTCATTGTGATCATTCATGAGCCTGGAACCAAAAGTCAGCACATCGAGATCTATGGCGACGAGACCAATCGCCTGATTTATGGGGAAACCTATACCTATTCGACGGATGGCAAGTTGCTTGCGACCGGGCACAATTCCGACGGGCCGGTTGGTCAACAGATCGCCATGTCGATGTATCGGCTTCATTTCGGTGATTTCGGCGGCGCGCTGATGAAGTCGATCTATTTCCTGTTGGGCATCATGCTCTGTATTGTCGTTGCCACCGGCTTGAACATCTATTTCCTCAAGCGCCGCGAGAAGGGGCGTGCGGCACCGCGTCTGGAAGCGATGTGGAGTGGTTGGATCTGGGGCAGTATGGCCATGTTCCCGATTACGCTGACGGTTAGTCTTCTGGGTGTCAGTGGCGGTTGGCTGATCGCGATGTTCTGGCTTGGATCAATCGTGTTTTCAGGTGTTGCAACTGCATGGATGAGTGCAGCGTCGGCGGGCCTGATGTTTCGTGCAATCTTTGGCGCGGCCTTGCTCTCTGCATCTCTGGTTCATCTGCTGCGCGGCGACATGGATTGGACCAATGCCTACATGGTGACCATCTCCGTGGCTCTGCTTGCCACAGGGGGAGCTTTTGTTGCGAAGGCGCTTTGGTCCAAGCGGTTCAGTGCAGAGCCAGCGACGACTGTTCAGGCTGGCTGAGGCAAACTATGCCTGACTTCAATGAAAGTCCCTGCTTCGCGGGATCACTCGGACATTGCGGGGGTGTTGACCGCTTGTCCGTTGTGCCGGGCCCTTGCGTTCGGGAATTGGGCGTGTGACCTCGTCGGCGCGGTCGAGAACCCTTTTCAACGGATCATCTCCAATATCCTCTGACAGGTGAACAAGGTCTCCCGTCCGGTCTATCAACTGGTTCGCCACGATGTGGGTAACATTGTCGGCGGTTTGAACGCGGCCCTTCACCATCAAGACACGCGCACCCATCACGACTGGCCGAAAGCGTTCGAACACGTTCGGCCAGACAACCAGATTGGCGATGCCGGTCTCGTCCTCAATGGTGATGAAACAGACCCCGCTGGCCGAACCCGGGCGTTGACGCACCAGTACGACACCTGCCGTTTGAACCCGTGCACCATTTGGCAAATGGCACGCCTCCTGCGTTGAGACGACGCCCATCCTGTTATAGCCCGCTCTCAGAAAGGAGACCGGATGGTCCTTCAATGAGAGGCGGGTCGTTTGGTAATCCTGCAGGACTTGTTCTGAGCGCGGCATGAGGGGGAGTATTGGCACCTGTTCGGCTCCCTGTTCTGCCGCATCAGCTGCGGCGAACAGGGGCAGCGTGTTGCCGCTGGTTTCGCCACGTACGCTCCATAGGGCCTCGCGCCGGCTAAGCTGCATTGAGCCGAATGCATCTGCTGCGGCGAGTAGTTCAAGCGACCGGCGGCTGACTCTTGCTCGTCGGCGAATATCTTCTGGGTGGTCGTAGGCATTGCCCCGGGCAATCATCATCGCTTCCATCTCGTCTTCGCGCAGACCGTCCACCTGTCTGAAACCGAGACGAACAGCACAATATGTCCCGTCCGTTGGTTCCAGCGTATTGTTCCAATCCGAAAGATTCACATCCACGGGACGGATTTCCACGCCATGCTCGCGGGCATCCCGCACAATCTGCGCGGGCGCATAGAAGCCCATGGGCTGGCTGTTCAGCAGCGCTGCGCAGAAAACATCCGGATGATGCCGCTTTAGCCAGCTCGAGACGTAAACAAGGTGGGCAAAGGAAGCGGCATGGCTTTCTGGAAATCCATACTCGCCGAAGCCCTTCACCTGGTCGAAGCATCGTGCCGCGAAGGTCGCATCATAGCCGCGCGCGATCATACGCTCGACCATCATGTCCTGATAGTTGCCAATCGTCCCCATTTTGCGGAAAGTGGCCATCGCCCGGCGCAGACCATTGGCTTCATCGGCTGAGAACTTTGCAGCATCCATGGCAATCTGCATCGCCTGCTCCTGAAACAAGGGCACGCCCAGCGTGCGACTGAGGATGCGTTCGAGTTCATCTGGCGGTCCATGCTCAGGTGCCGGTGAAGGATAAGTTATGGTTTCAAGGCCTTTCCGGCGACGCAGATAGGGATGCACCATATCACCCTGAATGGGGCCGGGCCGGACGATCGCGACCTCGATTACAAGGTCATAGAAAGTACGTGGCCGCAGGCGCGGCAGCATGTTCATCTGTGCTCGGCTTTCCACCTGAAATACACCGAGGCTGTCACCTTCGCAGAGCATCTCATACGTGGCCTCATCATCCTGTGGGATGGTGGCGGGTGTATACTCCAACCCCTTGTGCAGCTGAAGCAGGTCAAATGCCTTCCGGATACAGGTCAGCATGCCGAGGGCCAGAATATCCACCTTCATGATACCGAGGGCATTAATATCGTCCTTGTCCCATTCAATGAAAGTGCGCTCGTCCATGGCGGCATTGCCGATGGGGACTGTCTCGACCAAGGGTCCGCGCGTCAGAACAAAGCCGCCGACATGCTGTGACAGGTGCCGCGGGAAACCAATCAGCTGCTGGGTGAGCAGAATGGCCCGGCGGATCATTGGATTGGCCGGGTCGAGCCCGGCCTGGCGGATCTGATCTGGATTGATGGCGCTGCCCCAACTACCCCAGACCGTTCCGGCGAGGGCGGCGGATATATCTTCGGTCAGGCCGAGCGCCTTGCAGACCTCCCGCACGGCCGAGCGCGGTCGATAGGAAATCACCGTGGCGGTCAGGGCCGCCTTGTGTCGGCCATAGCGATTGTAGACATACTGAATGACTTCCTCGCGGCGCTCATGTTCAAAATCGACATCGATATCCGGTGGCTCTTTGCGTTCCTTTGACAGGAATCGTTCGAACAGGAGGCTGGTCAGGGCCGGGTCTACATTGGTGATTCCTATACAATAGCAAACTGCCGAATTCGCTGCGGAGCCACGCCCCTGGCATAGGATGTCCTGCTCGCGTGCCCAAGCCACGATATCGTTCACGGTCAGGAAATAGCGCGCATAATCCAGCTCCTCGATCAGGGCGAGCTCCTTGTTGAGGGCGGCGCTGACTTTGCCTGGAATGCCATCCGGATAGCGCCATTGCGCGCCTTTCCAGGTGAGGTCATGAAGGTGTTCCTGCGGTGTCTTTCCCACCGGGACAGGTTCGTCGGGATACTCGTAGGAAAGCTCATCTAGGCTGAAGTTGCAGCGCTCTGCGATCTTGACGGTTCGATGCAAGGCTGGCTCGAACCCTTTGAAAAGTCGAGCCATTTCGTCTGGTGATTTCAAATGACGTTCAGCATTGGCCTCCAGTCGGTAGCCTGCTTGCTCTATCGTGCAGTGCGTGCGGATGCAGGTGAGCACGTCCTGCAGCGGGCGGCGTTCCGGGGTATGGTAGAGCACGTCATTTGTCGCCACGATCGGTACACCCTGCCGGGCGCAAAAATCGGCGAGGCGGGCAATCCGTTCCCGATTACGGCCATGATAGGCATAGCTGGCCGCCACATAGACGTTGCCTGGCGCGCGTGCCGCGAACCGTTCCAGGACTTTGGCAAAGGTCGTGTCTAACTTGTCCGGCGGCTGGAAAATGAAGACCTGTCCTTCGGCATGGGCAAGAATGTTTTCCAGCGTGATCAGGCAGTCGCCTTTTTCCGCTTGCAATTTACCGGCCGATAAAAGGTGCGAAAGGTGCCCATAAGCTGTCCGGTTCTTTGGATAGCAAATCACTTCCGGGCCGTCCGTCGGCACGAGGCGCGCACCGACGAGGAGAGGCAGGCCGGCTTCTTTTGCCGCGATATGGGCGCGCACGACACCGGCAAGCGTATTATGGTCTGCAACACCGATGGCGACATGCCCCAATTGTTTGGCGGTCAGGACGAGTTCTTCTGCATGTGAGGCACCGTGCAAAAAAGAAAAATTCGTCGTAACGGAGAGTTCGGCATAGTCGGTCATGCGAAGAGGCCGTGTACATACCATTCGGGCGCGCCGCCACGCCCATCGCCATAAAGTCCTTCCCGGAACAGCCAATAACGCCGCCCCTCCGCGTCCTCTACACGGTAATAGTCCCGCGCGCGCGGGAGGAGCTTTACCGGTCCGGATGGGGCATCCAGCATGGCCTCGAGATCTGCGCGCACATGCGCGATCTGGGCAGCATCGGCACGCGGGTCCATTTTGGGGGTGAGCCATTGGCGGGCCTGGCCTCTCAGCGCTGGCGGGGGCTGTGGCACGGCAATATGGGTCCACCATTCCGGAGCGATCCGTTCAGGTCCGTCGGCCCGCGTCACTGTACGCGGCACGCGACGCCAGATGAAGCGCAGCGGCGGGCCGTCCGGCACTTCGGCCATGACTGTGATGCGTTCCGGTGAGGACAGGAGGCGAATGGGGCGCGGTCCGGCAGCCGTGCTGTGGGTGGCGAGGGCCGGGACATCGCCGATGAACTGCACTTGCCGTTCGGCGCGTTCCGGCACATGACTCTCTCGTGGTTGGACAAGGCTTACGGTGTGTTCGCCCAGCCGGGCCATGATCCGGTCGGCCAGCGCGGACAGGGCGGCAGTGTTCATGTCCGTCGAGGCGAGGTCGCCCGACAGCGCCATGGGGCTGGTCTCCATCTTGTCCGTGCGATGGGCTTCGAGCAAAAGCAGGTCGATACCAAAGCCGGGGTCAATCGAATCGATCCGTTCACGAAACAGGCGGAGAATGTGTTTCGGCTCACGCGCAGGGCGGGCGGTCTTCACTTCCAGTTCAGCGCGTGTACCGTCAGACTTGAAAGCCATGAGCAGAAAGTGCCGCGCGCCGAGACCAGCCGCACCGAGGGCCTCACACAGATCCTGCGCCAGTTGTTCGAGGCCAATTCCGATGGCTTCGCTGGTGGCAATCGGTTCCGGACAGTTCAACCGGGCGGATCGGATCGGCAGGGGACGCAGGGGCGCCAGTGGTTCATGGCGCAGGCCCAAGGCCTGGTCGAGCCTTAGGAGTACCGCATCGGCGGCGGATCTTGACTGGAAGCGCCGCCCCAGAGCTTTACGATCGATGCCGTAAAGCTGGCCGATCCGCGTGAGGCCGAAGCGGCGCAGCAGGGTTTCGGTGTCAGGCGACAGGCGCAGGGCTGCGACGGGAAGTTCGGCAAGGCCAGCCTGTTCTTCGCCTTCTTTCAGGCAGGTGCCCGGCGCAGCACGGGACAGAGCGGAGGCTGCGCCCGGCGTGCCGGCAAGGCCCAGCCTGTGCGGGATGGCATTGCGCTCCAGCAGATCGGATAGTGTCTCCATCATGGCCAGTTCGCCGCCATAGAGGTGTTCGCACCCCGTGGTCTCCAGGATGAGGCCGTCAGTGCCATCAATCGCGATCAGCGGCGTAAACCGGATCATCCAGTCGCCAAGTGCGGACAGGGCACGGATGTCGGCGACCGGGTCCATGTCCTCGGTAACAAGGTTGGGCACGCGGGCCCGTGCATCGGTGAAGACCAACCCCTCTGTTATGCCAAGCTGACGGGCAGGGTCATTGGCAGCGGCGATGCGCAGACCCTTGGTGCTGTTTTCAAGCAGGGCAAAGGGCAGGTGGGGATCAGGCGGTTTGCCGGAGGCCGGGCGGGCCGATCCGGTCCTGAGGCCGCGGCGAGCGCGCCGGAGCCGGGTCAGCGGCCAGTCCGGAAACCACACGCAAAGATAGCGTTTCATCGTCAAGCTCCAGATCAAAGGATTGCCCTGCCATGTGCGGGGCCTGGCGGGACCGTTCGAGCACAGCCTTCCAGCGGAGCGCTCCGGGGGCATGCGTGTCATAACGGTTGGGGGATGAGGGACGGGGGGAAAGACGCCACCGGACATTGGCAGCGGTGGCGCCGTCCCGCGTATAGGGCATCAACAGGATGACCGGCGTGCCATGCCGCCCGGATACAAGTGCGAGACGGCGCGAGGCGGTGAAACTGGCATCCTCCAATTCTGCAATCACCAGTGAGGCCACACCGGAGCGGATGGCTTCTTCGGTGGCCCAGAGAGCTTCTGCAGGCTTGCGCGGGGTGATGTTCAGGCTTGGGGGCAGGTCCGGGGCGACTTCTCGGCAGCCAGCCTGAAGGAGGCCGCCATGGGCCTGTTTCAGGCTGGACTGGCGGATCCAGATAACAGGGCCCTTGCGACGTGTGCGTGCCGCGAGCGCAAAGCCGGTCATCGCCGGAAAGTCCCCGTGTGAGGCCTCGCAGATCTCATGGACACCTGCCTCTCCCAGACCGAGTGGAAAAGACAGGCTCGGCTGCTGCTGAGGCGGGAAGCTATGAAACGCGTCCTTCAGGGAAGATGGGATTGAGGCCATTTGTTCATTATTTGTTCTTATCACATTGAGTCAACTGACTCCGTCGAGCAGAAAGGATTTCAACAGGTACAGTGGCGGTTTCTGACGGACTTGTCCTGTAATGGATTATTCAGGACGAGGTTGGCCAAGCCGTAGCAGAAAGATCTGTGGAGCAGTGCTGACGCTGGCGACAAATGCCCGCGTGTCGGCCGTCAGGTATGTGTGAAAACAAGAAGCAGCAGGATCGGCAAGGCAAAGCCCGCAATCGTAAGTGGCCATGTGCTGGGGCGGCGCGTGGAATGCATCTGCAGCAACCAGAGCCCTGACGCACAGAACAAGACAACTGCAATGGCGAACAGGTCGAGAAACAATGTCCAGGCGAAGCCAGTATTTCGGCCCTTGTGCAGGTCGTTGAGATAGGCGACCGCGCCGCGACTGGTTTTTTCGAACATGACTTCGCCGGTCTCACGGTCAATGCTGATCCAGGCATCTCCACCGGGCCGGGGCAGGGTGATATACGCGTCAAAATCGGTCCATTCGACCGGGCGGCCTGATGTATCAAAGCTCGTCTCAGATTTGAGATAGGTCGCGACCTCGGCGGGCAGGCCGGACTCGGCGCCAGTCTTCGCATGTTCATCAAGTAGCGTGACCAGCTCGCCTGGCAGGATGCTCTCGCCTTCGATGGTTTTTGGCTTTGAGGTAAGATCGCTGGCATGATTGAGCGTAATGCCAGTCGCCGCGAACAGCATCATGCCGACAAGACAGAGCGCGCCAGACATCCAGTGAACGGTTCGCACCTGACGCTTGATGAACATTTTCAAGGATGCGCGTTTTGCGGGGGCGGTCTGGGAGAGGCTCATTCCGTCAGGGCTCATTATCTGTATTGCGCCGTCTGAAGTTCGGCGCGGTCTGGTGGAGTTTCGCCTCCTAACATGCGCGAATATGCGTCTGCAAGTCATTCTCAATGCGTGTGTGCAATTGACTTGCTGCGGGCCTGTTGGTCTAGCCAAGGCGTATACGTTTCCTGACCAGGCATCTGAATGCGCTACGCTCTTCTAGACTCATGTGATCCCGTCCGGGCCGCCACACTTTTCTATGGCGATGCGGCAACCCTCTGGCTCGATAGCGCGGATACCGATCACCCTTCATCACGCTGGTCATATCTCTGCATTGCACCAATCGCGACTTTGCAGGTTCGTGCGGAGGAGCTGTCACGCGGTGAGGATGGCTTCGCAGACAGGGCGGACGAAGTAAGGGCCTGGATACGCAGCACCGAACGGCAGCGCATTGCGGAAGGTCCCCCGTTCCAAGGCGGCGCGGCGGGCTATGTTTCCTATGACGCTGCGCCACTCTTCCTTGAGCGATTCCAGTCGCGACACATGCCGCGCTCTGATTTGATTGAATTCAACTTGTACGACACGTTGCTGGCATTCGATCTTGAGGGTCAGAAGACTTGGGTCATGTCGGCCGGGCTGAGGGCGGCGAACGCAGAAGAGGATGACGCGCTGGCAGATGCGAAGATTGCGGAGGTGCTGACCCGTCTTGGCGACACGCGGCGCGCCCCGGATGTCGACGTGCCATTGGGCTGGTCACACCCGGATCAGGCTATTGATTATATTGCGGCCATAAAGCGTACACAGGATTTTATTCTGGATGGCGACATTTATCAGGCCAACATTGCGCAGAATTGGGTAGCATCGCATTGCGACGTGTCGTCGGCTTTTTCCAACTATCTGCAGATGCGCGAGCGGACGCCTGCGCCCTTCGCGGCGTTCGGCCATTTTGAAGGGCGTGTTCTGGCAAGCGCATCGCCAGAGCGCTTGATCTCCGCTTCGGCCACGGGGCGAGTCGTGGCGGAGCCGATCAAGGGAACCGTCAGACGCGAGGCTGACCTGATCGAGGACGATCTGGCGCAGGCAGGCCTGTTGGCCTCTGAGAAGGACCGCGCCGAGAACATCATGATAACTGACCTTCTACGGAATGATTTGTCCATCGTGTGCGAACCTGAATCGGTTGAAGTGACATCGCTTTGCCGCTTGGAGACATTCTCCAATCTCCATCACCTCGTCTCGACCATTGAGGGCGACTTGTCGGGCGACAAGGATGGCATCGATTTGTTCAAGGCAGTGTTTCCCGGTGGATCCATCACAGGCGCGCCGAAATTGCGCGCGATGGAAATTATTGACGAACTGGAACAACGTCCTCGCGGCGCGTATTGTGGAGCTATTGGCTATGTCGGTTTTGATGGTGCATTGGATTTCAACATCCTGATCCGCACAATTGATCATTTGCCGACAGAGAGCACGCTGTTGGCCGGCGGGGGTATCACTTTGATGTCGGACCCGGTTGGCGAGCTGGCAGAGTCAGAGCTGAAGGCAGAGCGAATCGCGCCGTCCCTGTTCCGGGTGGGGAAGAAGGCATGATCCTCGTGCTCAACAATCGCGACAGTTTCGTTCATAATCTCGCGCGCTATCTGACATGCGAAGGCGCGGATGTGACGGTCGTTGATAGTGACCGGATTACTCTCCATGAAATCACCGATCTTGCGCCTCAAGCGCTCGTCCTGTCGCCGGGACCATGTACACCGAATGAGGCAGGGATCTGCTTGGAAGCAGTTCAGTACTTCGCTGGGAAGCTGCCAGTTCTCGGAGTGTGTCTTGGGCACCAGGCGATCGCGCAGGTTTATGGGGGCAAGATTGTCAGGTCCAATTTTCCCCGCCATGGACGCACCACGACGTTGTCAGTGCAGGGCGGAGCCTTGTTTGCTGGCTTGCCCCGCGCTTTTGATGTCGGTCTGTACAATTCTCTCGTGGCAACATTTGATGATTTGCCGGACCAATTTCAAATTGATGCGGTATCTGCGGAGGGAGACATTATGGCGCTGTCACACACATACTTTCCGCTATTCAGTGTCCAGTTTCACCCAGAGTCTGTGCTTACCGAGCATGGCGCTGAGCTGATCAGGAATTTTGTACAGCTCGCGAAGAACTGGAAACCGGAATGATCTTGTCTCAGCCGTCTGCCTTGTCTGACCAGTCCGAACTGTTTGACCTGCGGGACCGCGGCTTGTTGTTGGCAGATGGCGTGTTCGACACGTCGCTCGTCAGCGATGGACGCGTCATTCTGCGCGATGCACACTTGGACCGCTTGATCGAAGGTGCTGCTGCACTGGGCATTGATCTTGAGCGCAAGGCCGTTGCTCGTGTCATGGATACGGCGATTGAAGACTCTGCGTCGGGTGCATTGCGTATCACGGTCACACGCGGCGCTGGGGTTCGCGGGCTCGCGGATGATATGGCGGCTTCGCCGACCCTCATCGCGCGTGTTTCAGAATATAGTGTGAGTCTGACGCCAGAAGCTGTGCGAGTGCACAAAAGCACGATCCTGCGCAATCCAACTTCCATCACGGCTCGCTACAAGACCTTGTCCTACACAGACAATATCGTTGCATTGCGCGCGGCAGTTCAAGCTGGTTTTGATGAAGCGTTCTTTTTCTCGCCCGCTGGGCATCTTGCCTGTGCCAGTGTGGCGAATGTGTTCGTGCAGATGGATGGAGCTATCTTCACGCCGCCCGTTGGGGATGGCGCTCTGCCCGGTGTGATGCGGAACTGGATTTTGGGTAGGGGGCGTGTTGGCGATTTCGCCGTTTCGGAGCGGTCGATCTCGCTTGAGGATCTTCGATCCGCGGACAGGGTTTTCCTGACCAACAGCCTGCGCCTGTTCCAACCGGTATCAGCGTTTGAGACCAGGATGTTCAATGCTGAACTGCCTGCGGGCTGCGCCGAATTGCGAGCAGAACTACTCACCAATTGACCCCACTTTTCCGGAACGCTAGGCGAGCGCTTCCGCCAATGGCGTTAGCTCTAGTTCCAGACTTTCCGCGACAGCTTCGCACGTAACTTTGCCATTCCAGACGTTGAGGCCTGCTGCCAGGTGCGGGTCCGACTTGAGTGCGGCCTTCCAACCCTTGTCAGCGATTCGCAAAGCATGGGGCAAAGTCGCATTGTTGAGCGCGTAGGTGGATGTGCGTGCTACGGCGCCGGGCATGTTCGCCACGCAATAGTGGACGATGTCATCGACCACATAAGTTGGAGCATCATGCGTGGTGGGATGGGAGGTTTCGAAACAACCACCCTGGTCGATCGCGACATCCACCATCACTGCGCCGGGCTGCATGATAGACAACATTTCGCGCGTGATGAGTTTCGGCGCTGCAGAACCGGGGACGAGCACCGCGCCGATTACGAGATCGGCCTGGGCAATTTCCTGTTCCAGCGTTGCCCGGGTCGAGTAAACTGTGTTCGCGCCAGCCTCGAAATGCGTGGCGAGGCGTTCGAGCACATCCGGATTGCGGTCGAGGATGGTAACGTCCGCATGCATGCCGACGGCCATCTGTGCCGCATTGAAGCCGACCACGCCGCCACCAATGATCACGACCCGGCTGGCGTGTACGCCCGGCACGCCGCCAATCAGCACGCCGCGGCCGCCCTTTGCTTTTTCCAGGGCCGAGGCCCCGGCCTGAACGGCGAGACGTCCGGCAACCTGGCTCATCGGTTTGAGCAGGGGCAGGCCGCCGGTGCGGTCGGTCACGGTTTCATAGGCGATACACGTCGCGCCCGATTTCATCAGATCCTGCGTCTGTTCCGGATCTGGAGCCAGATGGAGATAGGTGAACAGGATCTGGCCGGGCCGCAATTGTGTGCGTTCGGGTGCCAGCGGCTCCTTCACTTTGATGATCATCTCGCAAGTGGCGAACACATCTGCGGCTGTCTCCGCGATCTCCGCGCCGACGGCGCGATACGCATCGTCTGTTGCGCCAATGCCCATGCCTGCTTGCGTTTCCACCAGTACCTTGTGCCCGCGCGCGGTGAATTCGCTGACGCTCTCCGGCGTAAGGCCGACCCGAAACTCATTGTTCTTGATCTCTTTTGGAACGCCGATCTGCATGCTCATGACTCCCGGAGGGTAAGGTTACCTGAATTTCGCGGATATCGTATATAGTATGCCTTCATGTCCAGAGGTTTTGTATATTTTGTTTCAGCATACAAAATATTTGTCGAATTATCTTTCTCGTGCCCGTGGGGCGTGAGCGAGTTTAATCCCCGGAAGCCTCATCCAGGGAAGCATCCCAGACCGCCAGCGCGCGGTAAAGGGCAAGACTATTCAGGCCGCGATCCAGATTGGCGAGAATGAGTTGTTGCTGAGCATTGTAGTTTTCACGCTGGGCATCCAGCACCGTCAGATAATCATCAAGGCCTGATTTGAAGCGCTCTTGCGACAGATAGAAGGTGACGCCTGTGTCGTCAGCAAGCTGTTCCAGAGCATCCAGTCTGCTGGAGATTGTCTCGGATACGGCGAGGGCGTTTGCAACTTCGCGGAAGGCCTGCTGAATGGTGCCTTCATAGGCTGCGAGAGCCGCGTCGGCATTCGCGCGGGCTGCGTCCAGATTTCCGCGTCTCGTGCCGAAGTCGAAGATCGGCACCGAAACACTCGGCGTAAAAGTCCAGCCCGTCGCATAGTCGCCTTCGAACAGATCCGCCAGGTCGCCGCCGACTACGCCCGCACCGCCGGTCAGGGAGACCGATGGGAAATAGGCAGCGCGGGCAGCGCCTATATTGGCATTGGCCGCCAATAGATTGCGTTCTGCCTGAATGACATCCGGGCGGCGCAACAGAACTGAGGAAGTCTGGCCAACCGGCAGGTCAAGCACAACGGGAGATGGGGTCAGCTCGACGTGCGCTTCAATGGACGGTGGCAAGTCTGTTCCCACCAGATAACGCAGGGTATTCAGGTCTCGGCGGACAGTTGCCCGGAACTCTGCCGCTTGTGCCTGGGCTGACGCAACAGACGCCGAGGCCCGACGCAAGTCGATCTCGCTGGCAGTGCCCGCATCGAACAGAGCCTGTGTGAGGTCTAGGCTTTCATTCTGACTGCTCGCCGTCTGTTCGGCCAGTCTCAGCAATTCCTGGTCTGCCGCAAGTTGGAGCCACGCTTCCGCGACAGATGCCACTAGGGAAATCTTGGTGGCGCGTTCGCCTTCGACACTCGCCAGATAGGTCTGCAGGGCGGCATCGTTCGTGTTCCGGATACGCCCGAAGAAATCTAGTTCCCAAGCAGAGACTCCTATTTGCGCGGAAGTGCTGTCACCGAAGGAAGACGAATATGTTGCGTCATCCCGAAAGGTGCCGCCCATCTGCGCGCTACCGGACCCGGTGAAGGTCGGCCAGAAACCTGACCGAGACGTGACGAGGTTCGCACGTGCCACTTCGACAGTGGCGGCGACAGTTCGCAGGTCGCGGTTCTGGTCCAGCGACAGATCGATCAGTGCACGCAACTCATCCGACTGAACGATGTCTTGCCATGCAAGTGTGGAGACCCCAGTCACCGAAGGCTCCGAAACGGGAAGCTCTGTCGGCACGGGCGCTATCGGGCGCTCATAGTCTGGTGCCAGATTGACACAGCCGGTCAGGACAAGCGCACTGAGCGGGGCGGCGAGGTATTTTTGACGGCTCATGCTTGATCTCCGGACGTGGCAGGGCGTTGACCGCGCAGGCGCGTCGTAACCTGGCGAACTAGAACAAAGAAGAGAGGGGCGAACAGCAGGCTGAAGGTCATGGCGGCTATAACGCCACCCACCATGATCCAGCCCATTGCATTTCGGCTTTCTGAGCCTGCGCCGGTACTGAGGGCGAGTGGCAAGACACCAAAGCCAAAAGCAAACGACGTCATCAAGACGGGGCGAATGCGCTGCCGTACGGCTTCGATGGTCGCCGTGACAACGTCCTTGCCTTGATCTTCGAGGGTCCGCGCGAACTCGACGACCAGGATCGCGTTCTTGGAGGCGAGACCAACAGTCATCAAGAGGCCGACCTGGAAGAAGACGTCATTAGCGAGACCAAAGAGGTTTGCCGCAGATACAGCGCCCGTAACGCCAAGCGGGGCGACCAGCAGGACCGAGACTGGAATTGTCCAGCTTTCATAAAGAGCAGCTAGGCAGAGGAATACAAAGAGAAGGGACAGAATGTATAGCATTGTTGCCTGGTTGCCAGCTTGGCGCTCCTGACGGCTGAGCCCGCTCCATTCAAGAGAGATGTTGCCAGCCAACTGGCTGACCATGTCTTCCATGATCTGCATGGCTACACCGGAACTTTCACCCTCTGCCGGAGATCCCTGAATATTGATTGCGGGTACGCCGCCAAATCTCTGGAGCTGGGGAGAACCATATGACCATTCGCCGGACACGATCTCGTCAAGCGGAGTCATCTCGCCGGACGAGGTGCGCACGTGCCACTTGGAAATGTCTTCCGGTTGCATACGGTCTTCCGCATCCCCCTGAACATAGACACGCTTGATACGGCCCCGGTCGATGAAGTCATTCACATAGCTTCCCCCGAAGGCAACGGACAGGACACTTGTGGCATCGGCAACAGACACGCCGAGAGCTTGAGCTTTCTGGTAGTCGAGATTCATCTTGAACTGTGGACCATCTTCGCTGCCATTCGGGCGGACGCCCATCAGGCGCGGATCCTGAGAGGCCATGCCGAGAAGTTGGTTCCGGGCATCCACAAATTCAGCGTGGGTAAGTCCGCCTGTGTTCTGAATGTAGAGATCAAAGCCGTTCGAATTGCCCATCTCCCGAATAGGCGGGGGAACGATCGGGAAAATCCGGGCTTCGTCGATTTGGGACAGACCGCCAAAAGCACGGCCTGCGATAGACTGGACAGAGTTTTCAGGACCCGGCCGTTCAGACCAATCATTCATAGCCGCGAAGGCCATGCCATTGTTCTGGCCCTGACCGACAACGCTGAAGCCAGCGACGGTGAACAGGCCCATGATATTGTCTTCTTCATTCGCAGCATAATACTTCCGCACATCATCCATCACGGCAGCAGTCCGCTCCAGGGTTGCGCTTTCAGGCAACTGGACAATGGTCATCAATGTGCCCTGGTCTTCGTCGGGCAGGAATGCCGTGGGCAGGCGTACAAACAATAGGCCGGTGACCGCCATGATTACCGCGAAGGTGGCAAGCATGATCCATCTGCGGCGAATGATCCTTGTGACCGCGCCTTCATATGCATTGGTGAGTTTGTCAAAGCCGGAATTGAATGCGCGCGCCGGGGTCATGTACCATGACTTTCCGTTCCCGGAGGATGGCTTTAATAGTGTGGCGCACAAGGCCGGTGACAAGACCACCGCAATTAGCACGGACAGCGCCATGGCAGATACGATCGTAACCGAAAACTGGCGATAGATAATGCCGGCAGATCCCGGGAAAAAGGCCATAGGCACGAAGACAGCGGATAGGACCACGGCAATACCTACCAGGGCTCCGGTGATCTGCTGCATGGATTTAACGGTGGCATCATAGGGGGAGAGGCCGTCTTCATGCATGACCCGTTCAACATTCTCCACCACTACGATGGCATCGTCCACGAGGAGACCGATGGCCAGCACCATGGCGAACATGGTAAGTGTGTTGATGGACATGCCGAACAGGAGGAGCACGGCGAACGTGCCGAGCAAGACAACTGGAACCGCAATGATCGGGATCAACGACGCACGGAAGCTTTGCAGGAAGATCAGGATAACGACAAATACGAGGACAATTGCTTCATACAGCGTTTTCTGAACTTCATGGATCGAGGTTTCGATGAAGGGTGTCGAGTCAACGGGGAACTGGTACTCCAGATCGGCTGGAAAGGATGGCGACATGTTCCTGACGGCTTCCTTGACTCGCTCGGCTGTTTCGAGCGCGTTTGCGCCCGTCGCCAAAGAGATCGCCACACCCGTTGCCGGCTTGCCATTGAAGCGGGCGATGGCTGAATAATCCTGGGCGCCGAGTTCGACCCGTGCGACATCTTCCAGTCGGACGGATCCACCCGCAGGCGTTGTGCGGATCAGCAGCTTCTCGAATTGCTCTGGAGTCGACAACAGGGATTGAAGCGTCACGGTGACGTTGATCTCCTGGCCTGGCACTGAAGGAGTTCCGCCTAGTGCGCCAGTGGCGACCTGTGCGTTCTGGGCCTGGATAGCTTGCGTGACGTCAGACGGAGTAAGTTGGTATTGCGCCAGCTTTTCAGGCTCTAGCCAGATACGCATTGCGTACTGCGATCCGAACACCTGAACGCTACCGACACCGTCGATGCGGCTGATTGTGTCATAGACGGTGGAGCGAACAAAGTCGCCGATGTCGATCTGGTTGAGTGTGCTGTTTGGAGAATAAAATGCTGTTACCAGCAGGAAGCTGCCGCTTGCCTTGCTCACGGTCACGCCCTGACGCTGCACTTCTTCCGGCAGAAGCGGTGTCGCGAGCGAGATTTTGTTTTGGGTTTGAACCTGGGCAATATCGGCATCTGTGCCGGGCTCAAAGGATAACGTAATCGACATTGAACCGTTGGAATTCGAGGACGACGATATATAGTCGAGTCCATCAAGGCCGGTGAGTTGCTGTTCGATGACTTGCGTCACCGCATTCTCGACTGCTTCGGCGGATGCCCCCGGATAGTTCGCTGAAATGCTGACCGTTGTGGGCGCGATATCCGGATACTGAGCGATTGGAAGCGCGCGCAGCGCCATGCCGCCTGCAAGCATGATGATGATTGCAATCACCCAGGCAAACACCGGGCGGTCGATAAAGAATTTAGCCATGTCGAGTGTCCAGAGTTCGCTAGTTCAGTTCGCTGCGCGAGTCGCGGGCGGCGGATATTTGTGCTGCGCTGGAAATCGGATCAACTGTCACACCTGCACGCAGATTTTGAAGATTTGAAACGGCGACTCTTTCGCCTTCCTCCAAGCCGTCCAGCACAATCCATGAATTGTCGTTGTATTGCTCGACCTGGATGGCGCGCTGCTCAATTGTGTTGTCATCTTTGACGACCATGACGGAGGCTTCGCCCGTTGGGGTCCGCGAGACGACCGATTGCGGCAGCGTAATGACATTTTCGTACATGCCGGCAACGAAGTTTGCGCGGACGAACATGCCCGGCAGGATAATACCATCAGGGTTTGGCACGAGCGCACGTACCGCTACTGTACCGGCACTTTCGTCGACATTGATTTCGCTGAATTCGAGCTCACCTTGCAGGGGATAGGTCGTATCGTCGCTGAGGATGATGTTCACTGGCACCGTGTCGATTCCCTTGGAGGCAACCCGCCCGGACGCAATCTGGCGGCGCATGTTGAGGACGCGATTGCTGGAAACGGTAAGGTCCACATAGATCGGATCGATTTGAAGCACGTTGGCGAGTGTTTCAGTCTGGTTTTGAGTGACGAGCGCGCCTTGTGTGACCGATGATCGACCAATGCGTCCGGCGATGGGGGAAGAAATCCTGGTGCGGGCAAGATCGATGCGTGCGCGGTCCAGAGCAGCCTTTTGAAGCGCAATATCCGCTTCTGCTTCCTGGGCCGTAGCCGCGGCCTGATCATATTCCTGCTGGCTGACAGCGTTGATCTTTGCGAGGTCGGCGAACCGCTTGGCGGTTTCCTTTGCGACATTTGCAGAAGCCTGGGCACGCGCCAATGCGGCCTCGGCACTTCGCACATCTGCGGCATACTCGTCTGCATCAATCTGATAGAGCGCTTGTCCACGCGAGACGAGGTCGCCTTCCTTGAACAGCCGCTCCTTGATGATGCCGGTGACCTGCGGGCGGATCTCCGCTTCGGCGTGGGCCCGCGCGCGTCCAGTCAACTCAACGGCGTTGGGGACCGATACGAGTTCGGTCGTGAGAGTCTTTACAACTGGAGCTGGCTGTTGCGGAACCTCTACTGTACTGCCTTCGTTACCACAGGCCGTCAGCAGGAAGGCGACGGACAAGGTCGCGGCCGAAATACTTTTTCTTAGAACTTCCATGAGGATTCCTTGACGAGCCGAATGGCTTCAATATAACAATTCTAGAGTGAACGCTCTATCTAGTGTTGCGGTGCAGCATGTCAAGGAGAGGGCATAGTGGAATTTAGGTGTTTTTCTGCATGACAGTTATGAGCAAATCGAAGACGGCCGCGAAACGAGAGAGTCGCGTTGCTGAAATTCTGGACTGCGCTGAGATTCACTTCGTTGAGAAGGGATTCCATGGCGCGGGCATTTCCGGGATCGCCAAAGAATGTGGCATCAGTGTTGGCCATCTGTATCATTACTTTGCGTCCAAGGATTTGTTGATAGAGGCTGTGGTGGAGCGCGAATTGTTGCGCCAAAAAGACAGAATGGAAGACTTCCGTAATCTGAGCGGCACTGAAATCCGAGATCAAATCGCTCCACTCGTCATCGACATTATTATCAAGCATCAGGACCCGTTCCGAACGGTTTTGAATTTCGAGATTCTTGCCGAGGCGCAGAGAAATCCGTCGGTTGCCGAGATCTTGCAGAACTATGATCGTGAAATACGGGAAGAGTTTTGTGGCGTCCTGGAGAATGCCGGAATTACAACGCCTGTTTTGCGGACGGAGATGTTGTTTACCTTGTTTGGCGGCATTCCGGCCCGCACGCTGAGGCATCCCGAGCATGAACGTCCGCAATTCATCGAAATGATGAAGCCGATCATCACGAAGATTCTTGCAAGTGATGACCTTCCTGTCGAGTAGAGCGAAACCACAACGATATCGCGGTTCATTCTTCCGCATTGATGAATATGTCCAAGCTGGCTCTGAGAGTGGAGTTGCTGGAGGCACTCGTACTCGCCAGCTGAACGGCGCGCTTGTCACCGGTTGGGTTCAGCACCGGGAGCTGGAATCTTAGCGCCGCATACTTGTCCAAGCTATCGGCATAGGCCGGGTTCCGAGTATAGACGGATCGGGAAACCATGTCGGGAAACAGGATGCTGGACCGTATCAGTGGCGCCACTCCCAACCCCAGAGTATCCAGGCTGCGATAGACCTCGAAATGGATATGTGGCGGACGTCCCCGATAAGTGCCTGGGTACACGGTCCGAAAGTTTACGCGTCCTCGTTGGTCTGTGATCCCTATACCACGTAGATAGTTTGTATGCGGGCGATTGAAGACAGAGTACTCGCCAGCTGCGTCGGCGTGCCAGACATACACCGCATAACGGGAAAGCGGCTGTTGATCTGTTGATAGAGATTGCAGGCGCAAGTGCAAGTCGAGAGGCGCGCCATCGGCCGCTCCTGACAAGCCATTGAAACCCCGTGTTATGTCGGTTCGGATGAGACCTGCGCTGGCCCACAGACTTGCCAGGCTGGGGCCAGGCTGGAGCACTGGCTCTTTCGGATACGCTTCGGGCTTGTTGGCCGCTGGCGGGAGGGCTGGTATCCGAGCAAGCGCGGAGGGTTTCGGGATAGACACTGGAATCTATTGCCGCCGTCCGGGAGGAGGTCCGCGGCGCTGGCTATCTTGCGGCATGGTGGGTTCGTTGGAATCGACTGCGCGCGGCGCTGTCAGAAATTCTGCGCGTGATAGAAGCCCATCTCGGTTTTTATCGATCCGACCGAATATATCGATAAGCCGTATTCGGAATTCCGAGGCCGTGATGGTTCCATCCAGATTGCTGTCGAAGGCGATAGGGCTGGGGAGTGCATTCAGGTCGCCAAGGGTCTCAGCTGCCCAATTTGACATCTGCACCGCAGATTGATGTACCCGATCAGGCCCCGCCAAGGCGCGCCATTCGAGATCAATACCATTATCAACTTCTTCGCGTGATACGAAGTGATCGTGATTACTGTCCATGCTGACGAAAAGCAGTGCCACTGGTGGGGCAGACAGGCCTTGCGACCGAGTCGGGCGTGCGCGGTCTCCGCCATCGCGACCGCTGGCTCCTGGCCCCTTGCGCGGGGAGGATGTGCATGCGACCACCAAGGACAGTCCAGCAATCATCAGGACTGTGACTTTCATTGCTCCTGACAGCCGTTTGCAACGGGAAGAGAAGGGGGTGAGGGAGGTGTCACAGGGTGAGACGTAGGGGGGGTGTGACACCTCCCTCTCATCGCATCGGTCTTGGCACCCACAGGGAGGCTCGGTGTTCAAGGAGCGGACGGGGACTGTCCTGGTGGATGCGATGATTTCGGTGATTGAGATCGAGACTTTCTCTTCAGAGCGACCGGAATAGGGGGTGGAACTAGGCATATTGAGTGCTCTTGATGCAGTCTCTGGGGACGAAGTGCCGGGAAGTTTCCCTGCGTCGATGAGAACAAGATGCCTCAGCCATGTTGAGAGGATATGCCGGTTAGGACGAAAGTGATGGCAATATATGGCAGTCTGCAACATGACATTACCGACTTGAAAGGTATGGGTTTTCGGTGGCGACACCAGCAATTCGGGATGATCCGGAGCGGTGGGGTTCGAAGCGCAGTTTAACTGCAGTCACGACACACCTTGGCAACAAGTTTATCTTATTTGTAATCATCAGACCGACGATACATATTCAGGAGACTGCGGAGATGCCTGATCCAGAGACCACGACGCCCGAACACATTCTAGTCATCGATGATGACCGCGATATTCGGGAAGATTTGAAATCCTATCTCACGGAAAACGGCTATCGCGTGTCGACGGCTGAAAATGCCCCCGCTGCGCGCCGGGCGATTCATTCTGAAGAACCAGACCTCATCCTGTTGGACGTCATGATGCCGGGCGAGGACGGGATCAGTCTTTGTCGCTCGATCGTTCGGCTCACCGCAATTCCGATCGTTTTCATCAGCGCGAGAACTGATGAGATCGACCGGATTGTCGGCTTGGAAGTCGGCGCAGATGATTATGTGTGCAAGCCATTCAACCCGCGGGAACTGCTTGCGCGTGTGCGGTCGGTCCTGCGACGCGCGAATGGTCGCGAAAGAGAAATGACGCCTGAGAAAACGCGCTATTTTGAGTTTGACCGTTGGACGCTGGATACGGCGAAACGCACAATGACCCGCGATGATGGCGTGATCGTCTCCTTAAGCACCGGCGAATTCCAATTATTGATGATCTTTATAGCCCGACCACAGATCGTGCTGTCGCGTGAACGGATCGTGGAACTGTCTCATGCCGAAGGCGCAGATGTGTTCGACCGCAGTGTCGACAGTCAGGTGAGTCGATTTCGGAAAAAGGTCGAACGTGACCCCAAGAATCCGGATATCGTCCAGACCGTCTGGGGCGGGGGGTATGTCTTTGCAGCTGATGTGAAGAAACTGTGATGCTGGCAAGGCTTGATACGCTTCTTACACGGATTGTAATCCTGGTGACAGCGGCTCTGCTGTCTACATTTCTACTGGCGTATTTCATTGTGGAATTCAGCATTTCATCGCAACGCCTCCAGCCACGTACGGCGCTGCATGTTGCGACGGTCGCCTTGGAGGAATTGCAGGCGAAGGATTGGCCCGATTCACTCTCCGACAAAGAGCTGGAGCGTCTTCAAATAACCGATTACTCGCTGTCAGAATATCCCTATATTGAACCTTTCTCCTGGGGGCTAGCCGAACGTGTTCTTGAAAATCTTGGGCTAGCGCAGGATACGCCGATTGGTATTTCCCTGAGTGGGTGGGGTGATCGGGACAGGCTCGCAGGTCCTCCCGGTCGACCGGACAGGTTCATGGATGAAGAACCGGGCCGTCCCGGGCCAATGAGTTTGAGGCCTCCGCCGTCAGAGCGTGGGAGATCTGCCAGCCAGCAGCGCGCAAGAGTGTCTCTCGAGATCGCGAATGGCAATTGGATAAACATAAGAACCGAGAACATCAGTGTGAAAGAGCCGCGTCCACCTCTCCTGGCGGCCGTCATGCTCATCGTGCTGATGGTTGGCATCGGCATATGGGCCGCCCTGAATGCGATCAATCCATTGAGGCAAATGGCGAAGGCCGCGAATACGCTGGCGTCCGACTACAAGCATGAGCCGCTGGTCGAGCAAGGTCCGTATGACGTGCGCGAATCGCTGCGTGCTTTCAATCGCATGGGCCGCCGCCTCGAGACCACAGTGGCTGGCCAACGCCAGCTGCTCGCAGCAATTGGTCATGATTTGCGGACACCCATTACCTCATTGAAACTGAAGGTTGAGATGCTATCAGATGCGAGTGAGCGCGAGCGGATGAGTCGTGCTCTGGCAGAGTTGGAGCGTATCACAGAAGCCGCACTTGCTGCGGCGACGGCTGGCCAGTCAGATGAGCCTTTCCAGCCGCTGGACATGTATTCGTTGGTCGACAGCCTTATCGAAGACTTGCGGGATCTGGGCCTCTCTGTCTCGTTCAATGAAATCGATGTACGCCCGATTGTCATGGGTCGATCAGATGAACTGACACGCGCCTTGCGCAACTTGATTGAAAATGCGGTGCGTTATGGAGACATGGCGCACGTTTGTCTCAGTGAACGAGCCGGCAAGGCTATTGTGACGATCCAGGACACAGGTCCGGGAATCCCGGAAGATGCTCTGGAGCGTGTGTTCGAACCCCTTGTTCGATTGGAACAGTCACGCAATCGCGAGACCGGCGGGCATGGGCTCGGACTTCATATCGCGAAGAATCTGATTGAAGCCCATAGTGGGCACATCGATTTGTCGAACCCACCAAACGGGGGGCTGCTCGTAACGGTGACCTTGCCTCTGAAGGCCGCTGGCTGACACGCTATCAGAACCGGGTGGAAGTGCTGAAACGGAAGGACTCCGTGCGGTCGTACTCTTCGCTCTTGAGGATATGGCTGAAGTCGAAGCGAATTGGGCCGAAAGGGGATGTCCAATAGACGCTGAGGCCTGTAGATGCGCGCAAGGACAAGTCGTCTTCAATCAACTGGACGGCATCACGGCCAAAAGTATCCGTGAACTCGACCGGGTCGCTCTTGTCTATGTCGCTCAACAAGCCAACCGCGCCGGCTTCCAGGAACAGACCCGTCTTGATGCCGTATTCTTCCGGCAGATAGTTTGGCATCGAGATGTCGAGGCTGGATTGGTAGAACGCGTTGCCGCCCAGGGCGTTGAGACGCTTCACTGTTTCTGTGCCGTCATCATTTTGGATGATTTGCACAATGCGCGGCCCGAGACCTGCCGTATCAAACCCGCGGAAGCTGTTGCCGCCCTTGAAAAAGCGATTATTGATACGTACGCCTTGAGGAGTGGTTTGTCCGTATTCGGATTCCGCGTCGCTCGTGCCATAGGGTTCGATGTATCCACCCGAAAGACGCAAACTGGCCGTTATGCCCTTCGCAATACCTTGGTAGATATTCATCGATGCGTTGGTGCGAATGAAGTTCACGTCCCCGCCCAGGCCAGCAACGTCTTGACCAAACAGCAGGTCGAACCCGCCAGTGGGGTCAATAGGGTCATTCTTCATGTCCAAGAGGAGATTGTACCCGACGATCGAGGAGATTTCTGATCGTTCACTTGAGCAAAGCGAGTATCTGTTGAGATAGCGCGCATCGCATACGTCCACGATCAGCGATCCATCAGGCAATGGTACGTCATCAGCGGTGAGAAAGGCGACACCCACGACATCATCGCTTGTGTCTCCCGGGGTGTCATTGTCATCTACAGTGTATTCGGTTGTCAGGCGTTCGCCGCTGTCCGAGGCAATCACGATGCTCTGATCGACGACGTCGATTTTGTCGTTTTGCAACGTATATTTCAAGCCAAGTTGCAGCCGGTCTGACAAGGGGAAACCTAGCTGCCCGCTGACACCTACAGATTCAGTCGTATAGCCGCCAAGATCGGTGTCAGAATAATCGAGGCGGGTAGCAAACGCACTCACACCTGCGGACATGTCACGGTCTAGGAAACGTGGCTCCGTATACTGCAAGTCCACAATTTGCTGGAGGCTGGATGTGGACAGACGAGCAGACGCGGATTGCCCGCGCCCGAGCACATTGCGCTGTGCCACGCTGACATCTACGAGGAAAGATTCTGAGGATGAGAAGCCAGCTGAGAAACTCATCTCGCCAGTGGGCTGCTCAGTGACTTTTACATTCACGTCAATTTGGTCAGGGTCCGCGGTGGGAACCTCAGTAACTTCGACGTCTTTGAAGTAGCCAAGGGCCCGTGCGCGGTTGCGCGAGCGATCCAGCAAGATGCGGTTGAAGGCATCACCTTCAGTCACGCGCAATTCCCGCCGGATCACGCGATCGAGCGTTTGGGTATTACCGACAATATTGATGCGGTTGATGTAAACACGCGGACCTTCATTGACATGAAAGGTCACGTTGACCGTATGCGTTTCGAGATCGGCGGAGATTTCAGGGCGCACATCAATAAAGGCATAACCTCCGATCCCGGCGACATAGGTCAGGCCATCAATTGAGTTTTCAATTGTGTCGCCTCGGAACAGGTCACCGGATCGCGCTACCAGTGACGCTTTCAAGGCGTCCGTGTTGAGCTTTTCCAGCTCGGTTTCGACATTGATCTCGCCGAAGCGATAAATCTCGCCCTCGTCGATTGTATAGGTAATGTAGAAATCCTTCTGATCAGGCGTTAGTTCTGCCACGGCCGACTCTACGCGGAAGTCGTAATACCCCTTGTTCTGGTAAAACTGACGAAGCAATTCGCGGTCATATTCCAAGCGACCTGGGTCATAATTGTCGTTTGATGAGAAGAACTGCCACCAACGTGACTGACGGGTGACAATCTCCGACCGAAGACGGTCGTCTGAATACGTTTCATTTCCCAGGAAGTTGATCGCTCGTACACCAGACACAGGTCCCTCTGTAATCGAGAAGACCACATCCACACGGTTCTGATCGAGCGGCACATATTCGGGCGTGACTTTCGCCGCGAACCGGCCGGATTGGCGGTAGAGTTCCATCACGCGCTGTACGTCTGCTTGCACGCGAGCGGCGGTGAATACGCCGCGCGGCGATATCTGGATTTCTTCGCGGATCTTTTCTTCCCCGAGCGATTTGCTGCCTTCAATCATGACCCGATTTACAATTGGGTTTTCGACCAATGTAATGATGAGCTGGTTCCCGACCCGGTCAAAATTTGCATCAGCAAAGAGGCCGGTTGCGAAGAGGGATTTGAGGGAAAGGTCGATACGGTTCGCGTCAAAAGGTGAGCCAGGTTCGACTAGAAGGTAGGACATCACGGTTCGGTCTTCGATCCGCTGGTTGCCATTGATAATGATGGCTTCGATGTTTCCTGTGCTGTCTTCTGCGCCCACCTGCGCAAGCGCCGTCGGTTGCAGCGAAGCGGCGAGCGCAGAGAGGATCAGGGAGAGCGCGAGTGTTTTGTTTTTGTGGCTCATGAAGTCGGCGTCCAGAAGAGAGAAATGGTGTCTGAGAGATCAGAAGCGGAGTTTGACGGCGGCGTTGGCCGTCAGGGCGGTTGAGTCGGTTGAAAACTCACCATCCACGCCAAACCGAATTTTCAGGAGTTCGGACCCCGCCAGTAGCGAGAGTCCCACCGTGGCGGCATCTTCAAACACCTCGGTGGCGCTGAGTGTAAAACGGTCCTCATAGCCGACAAATCCAGCGTCGACTTCGTAAGGTGTCGAAGACAACGTGGAGCGATAGCCAATATCCAATCCAGCCCGAACCATGGGACGGTAGCGATTGGAATTGTTGTAACTGGTATAGGCCGGACCCGTGCGAGACGAGTCTGCGCCTTCCCGCCAGACATAGGCAAAGCCAATTCCGGCATCAGCGGTTACACGGTCTGTGCTGGCGTCGCTGACCCATAGGTTCAATCCGTTTGATGCCGTTTCTGAATATCCGTCCTGATCAAGTTTGAAGTAGTCCAGACCAATTGATGGCGTCATCCTGAACGCCCCGGACCCGAATTCGGTAGATGCCAGGAGTGAAGCCGCGGTGGTCATCCCGTCCCATGTGCCGCTGACCTCTGAAACATACTCGTCGAACTCGATTTCTCTATAGCTGGAATGGTCGACCTTCGCGATCTGGCCAACGGCCTGAAGGTTTACGCGCCCGATCTGCTCCGTCGCATACACCCCGACACCCAGACTTTTCATGGTCACAGGATTTTCGCCGCCAGTTTTTTCCTCAAACTTGCCGTCGCTCATCGTACCCATGATGCCGATTGCATCTATGCCTAGCAGCGAGCGATCATACCCCAGAGCGATGCCAAGGCCGCGGCCATCATATCCCGGCCCATCGTCAGACCCATCATAGCTGACATGGGAATAGGTTTCCTGCACCCATGCACCATTTCCGGATTCACTGGAGCTACGGGTGAACTCCAGATGGCTTCTCAACGCGCCAAAAGCGGCATTCGACTGGGATTCCAGATAGCGCGTTGCGGCATCAGTGCGCTGAGGCAGCAGCAAATTGTAGGCCTCTAGAAAGTCATGTTCGGTCGAAAGCTGCGTGATGGCAGATCCGACATCATCGTCACTTGTGGCAACATTGAGTATAGCGGAGAGGGCGCGGGACTGGTTCGTGTCGAGACTGAGTTCCTCGGCAGTCTTGAGGCGAAAGTCGAGATTGAGTTTGTCTGTATCAGACGTCTCTGTCTCCAGTGATACGTTGTATATCCACGGTATATTTTCGGTCGATAACTCAGCGGTTTCCTCGTCGTATATCAGTGTACCCGCTTCGATCAGTGTGACGGCAAAATCACCGTCGATGAATGACGTAAGTGTTGGGCGTACCAGAGTATCGCTGCCCAGTGCTGCGGTTCCCGAAACTGACAGAAAGGCTGTGGTCCGCAGGTTCTGAGGATCAATTTCGAATTCAAGTGTTGAACCATCCGTGACGGAGAGGGAGGCAAGCTGCAAGGACGTGTCTTCAAGCAGAACAATTTCAGAATCTGAAATTGTCGCGGCCAGTCTGTAAGCATCGCTCGTCAGATTACCCGTGAGCAACGATGAAGACAGGAAGTCGATCGTTCCACTCGCAGAGCCGAAGTCGAAATCTCCCTCGATCTCACTCTCCTCGATATACAGGCTGAGTGTGTCGCCCTCGAAATAGGTGTCTCCCAGAAACTCGGCATCCGATAGGTCAAAAGTTGCGGCGCCGGCACCAAAGTAGATGTCGCCTGCCAGACCCCCGTCCAGAATTTGCAGTATGTCATCGCCGGTTCCGAACCGGACGTCGCCATAGATTGTAGGTTCGGTCACATCGTCTTCATCGATTTCGTCATCGCCGTTCACATCTTCAGTGGGAGTTTCCTGATACTGGATAATGGTTGCGCCAGCCGTTTGTGCGGACAGGTCAATGGCGATGGACGATCCTGTTTCCGAATCTTCCCGTCCGTCTGAAATGAGTAGGCCTGATATCGCGCCGGTATTGGTTATGTATCTTAGCGTATCACTTTCATCGGTGATCGCCGTTGCTGCGCCACCATAGCCATTTGATGAAGCGGTGATGGATCCACTATTCAGGATCGCTTCCAGCGTACTTCCATTGGAAATGAACAACGCTTTGGCGGTGTCGTCCGTTAACGTATAGGTCGTTGCGGCGATGGATCCGGAGTTTTCGAGAGTGCCGATTGCTGTGCCGTTGCCGAGCAGAAGGCCTACGGCGGAAGCCTCGTAGGCGGTTCCTTGAATTGTGCCGGAATTCAGGATGCCGCCATCAATTGTAACCGTTCCGGTTCCGTCTTCTGATCCGGATATGGAGAGCGCCGTCGCATCGAATCCGATATTCACGCCACTGGCATAAATCGTCCCACGATTGATGAGGCCCTGATCAAAAGAAAACGTGGCGAGTACTTCATCTACGTCATCGTCATCATCATCATCGGTGGTATCGCGAACGGTTTCTACGACGCTCGAGAAGACTACGTTTTCGCCAGCGTTGGCTTCGATGGCGAGCGCCGGGGCTGAACCATAACTGTAGATTCTTCCAGCAGTTCGATTCTCATCGAAATCGTCGACCGTATCCTTTGTTTCGTCATCCTCATCCTCTTCGGATGTGAAGTCGTCGACCGCGCCATTGATCAACAGGCCTTGTCCGAGACTGCCCGTGATGCGGACGCCGTTCGCATTGTCGTAAAGGTCGTCGGCATCGCGGCGATCCTCCACCGCTTCAGTATCGTCATCGATATAGACGGGCGCGATATAGTTGGAAGAACTGGTGCTGGTGAAGCCGGTCGAGCTGATTGAACTCTCAATCGTCACATTGCCGGAGACATCCCCATCAATCGTGACAGCTGACGCATTCTCACCCTGAACCGTAATGGCGCCGCTGATCAATACATCACTGGCGACGTCATCTTCGAGGCTCAGACCCAGGGCGTTGTCGCCGATAACCGAAATTGTGCCCTGTTGCGTGTAATCGCCATCGAGCGCGGATCCGATGCGTACGCCCGCTGAATCATTGCCTTCTATGTATAGCGTGGAGCCATGATCGAGCAGGATATTACCTGTGATCGTGCCACCATTCTCGACGTCGATGCCCACGCGGTTCGTCCCGATGGCGAGTGGCCCGTCCACATCGTCATCATCGTCTTCGTCTTCCCGGTCATAGTCTTCCGACAATTCGATGGAACCCGTGTGGGTGATGCCTGTCGTCGTACCCGTTCGGACAGCAATAGCGGTGACGTAGTCGGTGTCTTCTGCGAGAATTTCGCCATCATTGGTGATGGTATTGTCGGAGTCGACCGTAATCGCGGTGGTACCTGGCAGGTCGCTGAGATCAATTTCCCCATCTTCAGTGATTGTAATGTCGTCGGGCTGTCCGTCATTCGCGGTGGAGGTCTCGACGGGGGCGACGGTGGATTCCTCGATTTCGACGGCCCATGCAGGGAGGGCCGTAGCCATACCCAGAACAATAATCAGTCCACGTGCAACCACCTCAGGAGCGGATGCCTGTGGACCGGAAGCGTGCATCCTTAAATGATTGTTATTTAATGAAAAAATGTTCATGTTGGCGCGCTCCAGATCGACCTGTCCCAATGCGTTACGGGAGCGTCTTGTCTGAACTTTGCCGAAATGTGCGGCTTGTCAGCGAGAGTGTGTCAGCCTGACATAATTGGCGGGACATTGCTGTCGTCTTCCGCTTTCAGGATTCATGCGCAAGCAAATGATCTGCAACATTCTGGTGACAAAGCTGTGGTGAAGGAGCGGGCTTGAGCCGGGTTTGCTGGAAAGTGCAATAAAATGCCGGTCTTCGCGACGGAATTTGAAACTTGGGTCGTTTAACCCGGGAACATGTTCACAGCCAGAATTGCTGGAAAGAGACAAGAATGAGAGTTTTTGGGAAACGATCCCGCTGGATCATCGCGATTATTGTCGTATTGGCAGCAGGCGGTGCCGTATGGTTTGCGAAGTCAAACTTGGCGAACTCCACAACGCCGACTTATGAAACATCGGCCGCACGCACGGGTGATATTGAAGTTACGATCTCGGCAGCAGGTACTCTTGCGCCAAAGGAGATGGTTGAGGTTGGCGCACAGGTCTCGGGTCAATTGGAAGAGTTGTTCGTTGATGTCGGCGACGAGGTCGAGAAGGGCCAACTCCTTGCGCAGATCGATGCCACGATTGCACAGAACACGGTCGAAGCCCAACAAGCTCAGTTAAACTCGCTATATGCCTCGAAACGTCAACAGGCGGCTTCTCTGAAACTTGCAAGGGCCGAGGCTGAACGCGCCAATATGCTGTTTGAGGCCGATGCCATTGCGCGCGCTGACTATGAGGCCACGGTATCGGAATTGGAGATCGCGGAAGGGAAGCTCGACGCCATCAATGCGCAGATCGCGCAGCAGACCTCCAGCCTCCGTGCCGATGAAGCCAATCTGGAATTTACAAAGATTTACGCTCCGATGGCTGGTACAGTCGTCTCGCTCAGTGCATCCGAGGGCCAGACCCTCAATGCGAACCAGACCGCACCCGTCATCATGACCATCGCGGATCTCGGTATAATGACCGTGGAGGCTGATGTCTCCGAAGCAGATGTGTTGCGCGTATCAAAGGGGCAGCAAGCTTGGTTCACCACGCTGGGCGATTCTGATCACAAGTGGCAAACCGAAGTTCGTCAGGTCCTTCCCACGCCCGAAGTTGTCAATGACGTCGTGCTCTACAAGGCGCTGCTCGATATTGAGAACCCCGACGGAATTTTGCGAAGTGATATGACCGCTCAGGTCTTCTTCATTCTGGGGCAGGCCGAAGATGCCGTCCTGATCCCGGTAACGGCCTTGCAGTCACGTCCCGAGCGCCCGGAGAGCGCACAAGCCAGGCGTCCTGCGCAACCTGAACGCGGAGCCGCCCAGGGTGATCGTGTTGGCGACGGCAGAGGCCAGGCTATCCGTGAGGCACGCGCGCAATATCCCGACGCAGAAATGGGTATGGTTCTGAAAATGGATGCGAATGGCGAAGCTGTCCCTCAGCCTGTTTTGGTTGGTCTTCAGACGCGTACAAGTGCCGAGATATTGTTCGGCTTGTCTGAGGGTGATGAGGTCGTGACCGGGCAAGTGAGCATTCGTCCGAAACAGGCGACCGAGCGTGCCGGAAATGACCGGCCACGGCCTATGGGTCCACCCCCGGTTTAGGACGCCAGATCATGTCAGAACCCTTGCTGCATTTGCAGGACATAAAGCGCGTCTACGGACGGGGTGACGCAGAGGTCCGCGCCCTTGATGGCGTCGACCTGACCATTCGCGAAGGCGAGTTCATTGCAATTGTCGGACAGTCGGGTTCCGGTAAGTCGACTTTGATGAACTTGCTTGGTTGTCTCGACCACCCGACTTCCGGAACCTACCGCATTCATGGGCAGGATGTGTCCGAGATGGACGCCGATGCACTGGCCTCCTTGCGCAGGCGGACATTCGGCTTTGTGTTTCAGCGCTATAATCTCCTCGCCAATGTCAGCGCATCGGAGAACGTGGAGATACCTGCGGTCTATGCCGGGGTTCGCCAATCGGAACGGAAGGCCCGCGCACAGGAATTGCTCGGTAGGCTTGGCCTTGGCGGGCGCGAGAAAAGTCGCCCCGGTCAATTGTCCGGGGGACAGCAGCAACGTGTGGCTGTTGCCCGAGCTCTGATGAATGATGCCGAAGTCATCCTTGCGGATGAGCCGACGGGAGCGCTCGATTCCGGCACGAGTGAAGAACTTCTGGAATTGCTGGAAGAGCTGCATCGCTCCGGCCGCACAGTCATCCTGATTACCCATGACCAGGAAGTCGCTGAACGCGCAGACCGCACGATTGAAATTCGCGACGGCAAAATCATTTCCGATTCCGGTTCAGTAGAACGGTCTCTGGAGTCGTTTGAGCAACGCGCCGTGAAATCCTCCCCCTCCTTCTTTCTTCAGCTTACGGAATCCATCAAGACGGCCTTCCGGTCATTGCGCGCGAACCTGTTTCGCACCGCACTGACCTTGCTGGGCGTGGTGATCGGCGTTGCGGCGGTGGTCGCAATGCTGGCGGTCGGGCAAGGTAGCCAGCGCGAGGTTATGGCCCGGTTCGAGGACATGGGTGCGAACCTGCTCTTCGTTCAGCCGGGGGGTGACCGGGGCGCGCGAATGCGCGGTGACGCCATTGCAACCCTTTCACTCGAAGATGCTGAGAGATTGGGCGAATTGAACAATGTCCTGGCTGCGGTGCCATCGCGGTCCGGATCTGCAACATTGCGGCGAGGAAGCAATGACCATCGTGGCTCCGTGGAGGGTGTTTCGGAAGACTGGTTGCTCGCCAACACCCGCAATATTGAATACGGCTCTTTCTTCACGGCAGAAGATGTCGACCGACGCGTAGGTGTGGTTGTGCTGGGCACAACGACCGCGGGGGAATTGTTTGCCAATGTCTCGGAAGCCGTCGGTGAGTATGTCTTTCTTGCGGGCGCACCATTTGAGGTCGCCGGCGTGCTTGAAGAGGAAGGCGCCAGCTCGTTCGGCCGTGACCAGGATGATATCGCGCTTATTCCCATCACAACCGGGATGATGCGCGTGTTCGGCAGTTCCTACCTGTCGAGTATAACCATCGCTGTGGAAGACACGGACGTAATCTCGACGACGGAGACTGAAGCAAACGAGCTGCTGCTTCAACGACACGGAACACAAGATTTTCGGATACGGAATACGGCATCGATCCTGGAGTCCGTTCAGGAGACACAGAATTCGTTCTCGATCCTGCTAGGCGCGGTTGCCTCTATCTCATTGCTCGTCGGCGGTATCGGTGTGATGAACATCATGCTTGTCAGCGTATCAGAACGTACGCGCGAGATCGGTGTGCGCATGGCAACGGGGGCGCGTCGGTCTGATATTCTTGTCCAATTCATTGTGGAGGCCGTCGTGGTCTGCGCGCTGGGCGGTGTGATCGGTATTCTTACGGGCTTCGCGATCTGTGCAATTCTCGCCAATCTCGGCACCAGCATTGCCGTAACGCCCATGCCCGCGATCCTCGCCTTTTCAACAGCTTTCCTGACCGGGTTCGTGTTCGGCTTCCTGCCGGCGCGCAATGCCTCGCGGCTTGATCCGGTCCGGGCCCTTGCGGCGGAGTAATCATGACCAGAATTCCTCTTCTTCCTCTCAGTCTGCTTGTCGTCCTTGCAGGATGTACCGCAACGCAATCGTCCGATACGCCTTTGTCCTCGGTTGAGCTTCCGGCGTCCTATGAAACCTCAATGCAAGCGGAAACAGAATTGCCGGCCACAGGGCTCTGGTGGTCAACCTTCGGCGATGAATCCTTGAACGCATTGGTCAGCACCGCACTCACGCGGAACAAGTCGCTTGAAGCTGGACTTGCCAATGTTACCTCCGCACGCGCTGCGTTGCGTGTTGCCGATTCCAGCGCCTTGCCATCTGTTTCAGCAGGGGCGTCAGTTTCCACCGACAGTGATTCCGACTTCAGTGATTTTTCTCGCAGTGCCCGCCTGTCGGCTAGCTATCAGCTGGATCTGTTTGGCAGTGTTGCAGCGTCACGTGATGCGGCAGGGGCCAATCTCGAATCGGCTGAGTTCGCGCAAAGAGCGCTTGAGCTGAGTGTTACATCTGATCTGGCAGCGAACTATTTTGACCTTCAGGTCGCGCGTAAGCAGTTTGAAGTCGCGCAAGACAATCTGGAAATTGCCGAGCGTATCTTTGAAATCGTGCGGGTAAGGTACGATGCGGGCGAGATTTCCGGATTTGATTTTGCCAGCCAGGAAGCTGCATTGGCCAATTCGCGTGCGCAACTCCCGCAGATCGAGCAGCAGATACTCTCTCTGCGGACGGCGATTGCGATCCTTATCGGGCAGGTGCCGCAAAATTTCGAAGTGCCGGACGTAGACCTTTACGAGACTGGCTTGCCAGTACCGGAAGCAGGCCTACCATCTCAGCTTCTGGGGCGGCGCCCGGACTTGTTGCAGGCCGAGGCTGATTTGCGGGCGGCGCAGGCCAATGTTCAGATTGCGAGAGCAGCCATGCTGCCAAGTGTCGATCTTGGCGCGGGTGTGACGACACTCCTGACCTCTATGTCTGATCCGACCGCCAGTCTTTCGGCGTCACTTGCGCAGACTGTGTTTTCTGGGGGAGCGCTGGAGGCTCAGCTCGACAGTGCCAAAGCGCGAAGGGAGGCGTTGCTGTCGAATTATGAGCAGGCCATTCTCAGCGCGTTACGCGATGTTGATGTTGCGCTGTCTGCCATCAATACCAGCGCCCAACGTGAAGAACAGCTCCAGATTGCACTCGTTGCCAGTCGCCGCGCACTGGATTCCGCTGAACTGCGATATCGTGTCGGCACGGACGATTTGACGAGTCTCTTGTCTGCACAACAGAACTATTATTCTGCAACGCAAAGTGCCCTCGAGGCGCGTCGGGACCGGTTGGCTGCGGCCATTGATCTCTACGTCGCAGTGGGGGGCGGGTTCTAACCCCCTCAGCGCCAGCTGAATTTGGCCGGGCGCTTTGCGAGGAAGGCCCTGTAACCTTCCTGGAAGTCCTCATTCTCGAAGCTTTCCAGGAACAGGGCTTTCGCTTCAGGACTATCGTCTCGCCAGCCCATCTTGATCGCATCGAAGGTGCGCTTCATCGCGCTATGTGACCAGAGTGAATTGGCTGAAACCAGACGCGCCGTTTCTCGCGCCAATTCCAAGGCTGATGCGGACTCTGCCATATGTGTAACCAGACCGATACGATAGGCCTCGTCGCAATCAAACAAACGACCTGTCAGCAAGATGTCCTTGGCGGCAGGAATACCAACGGTTTCTATCAAGCGCCGTGTATCGTTCACTGGATACACAAGCCCCAGCTTCGCCGGAGGTACGCCGAACCTGGCTTCGGGGCTGGCGATGCGAATGTCTGCCGTCAGAGCAAGTGCGACGCCGCCACCCACGCAAGCGCCGGTGATCGCAGCGATGATCGGCTTCGGGCATTGGGCGAGACATGTAACCGCATCGGAAATCAGGTTTGCCGAATGCTCTGCGCTTTCGGGCGTGGCATAGATCGTTTCGAACTCCGAAATATCTGCGCCCGCCGCGAATGCGCCTGCTGTTCCGCCATGAATGATGACGCATTTCACTTCGGGATCTGCCTCCAGCTGCTTCACCATACCGGGGATTGCTGCCCACATATCACTCGACAGAGCGTTGCGGCGTTCGGGCTTGTTCAGGATCAGTTCGCCAATTCCATTACTGACCTCGATGCGGATGCGTTGGGAAGTCATGCTCTAATCCTTCAGATAAGTCTTGTTGCACAATTTCTGTATGCGAGCGTTGGCTGTTCGGCCACCCCGAGCCGGCCTTCTGAACAGTTGTGGGAATTGACGCAGCGCCGAGTGTCTCTTTAGGTGCGGGCATGGCCCACCGCAAAGACCTCCTGACCGCAATTCGACAGATTACGCGTGCGATCGATCTGAATTCCAAGCAATTGGCGAAAACGACCGGCCTCACGGCGCCACAACTCATTGTATTGCAGACCTTGTCCGGTGCCGGATCGGTCAAGCCATCGGAGATCGCCCGCGAAGTGCATTTGTCCCAAGCGACGATCACTTCCATCGTGGATCGATTGGAGGCGGCGGGCCTCGTCGAGCGGCAGAAGAACGAAACCGACCGCCGCGCCGTAGATGTCTCGATTACGGAGACTGGTCGCAGAAGCCTCGAAGATGCGCCGGAAGCGCTTCAGGAAGGGTTCTTGAAGCGTTTTGACTCTCTGGAGTTGTGGGAGCAGAGTCTGCTCATCTCATCGGTGCAGCGGCTGGCTGCCATGATGAATGCGGGAAGCCTTGATGCGGCGCCGATCCTGGAGGTTGGAGATTTGCAGAAAGAGGGCTGATCAGCTCTCGGAGACTTCCACCATTGTTTCCTCTTCCGGTTTGTCCCAGAGGAGGTGGCGATCTTCCAGGACAATCAGATTTTCGCGACTGATGACCGTGCCACCAGTTTGGTAGCCGAGCAGTTCTTTCGGTGAAATTTCCGGATGACGCGCGAGTACCATGGTTTCTTCTGACGAGAAGTTGGTCATGCCGCGCGCGATCTCCGCGCCGCTTTCGTCATAAACGTGAATCACGTCACCCTTGAGGTACTGACCCTGAATTGACTTGATGTCTTCATGCAGGACATGTTCTGGGCTATCGGCCAGCGTGTTTGCCAACTCGTCACGGATCACGATACTGCCGGCAATCTGAAGGCGATCAGTCAGCCACGTCGCCCAAGCTGAAGCTGGCTTGGTGTGCGCGATGCATTTGGTGTGCGGTCGTTCATTATAGAGAACTGAAGACACGGGCGCGTCATGTTCCCCATTCGCGATGAGGGTCGTGCATCCGGCATTCTGCGCCATGTTTGCGGCCTGCATCTTGGTGAGCATGCCGCCGCTACCGAGACTGCTGGTGCCTTCCGTAACCGCGATATACTCGCTGACATCATGGACTTCTTCGACCAGTTGGGCGCCTGGCTCTTCAGGGTTCTTGTCGTAGAGGCCATCGATGCAGGTGAGGATCACCAGATGGTCCGCCTGGATCATCTGGGCGACTTTTGCGGCGAGGCGGTCATTGTCGCCCACACGGATTTCTTCGGTCGTGATCGAGTCATTTTCGTTCACGATTGGCAGAATATCGCCCTGCAACAGGCGGTGAACAGTGTTCTTGGTGTTCAAGAAGCGCTTGCGCTCTTCCATGTCCTGAAGGGTAACGAGCACCTGTGCGATATCGAATCCAAACTCATGGGCAACTTGTTTGTAGGCGTTCAGCAGCAGGGGCATGCCACACGCAGCAGCGGCCTGTTTGTCGCGCAGCCCGGCGGTTTCCGGCTTCTCGTTCAACATGTTCAAACCGAGCGCCACGGCACCTGACGAACACAGGACAACTTCGTAGCCGTCATTCCGTAATTTGGTGATGTCTTCCAATAGCCGTTGCATGAATGCCCAGCGCGGTGTGAGAAGGTCTGGATTGGCAAGTAGGCTCGATCCGATTTTCACGACGATGCGTTTCTTGGAAGGCAAATTAGGCTCCGGTGGTTGCTTAGGGGCGGACATAAGAAGGTTTGGGTTACGATGCAAATAATTAGCTTACAAAATACCTTCAGACTTTCTTCAAGGTCTCAATACCTAGTCTGAAAAGTCACGAATCAGGGAAATTCGACTATTTTGCGGCATCCGCCGAAAGCTTGAGTTTCTGTAATAGATGGTTTGAATTCTAAACAAATATCATTATCTCGCGGGTCAGGTGAGCAAAGGACTAGTATAGCATGAAGGTACTTCTCGTTGGATGCGGAAAGATGGGCGGCGCGCTTCTGACGCAGTGGATGCGCGCGGTGGAGGATGAATTCACCATTGTCGATCCTTTCTTGGACCAACCTGTGGAAGGTGCCCGTCTATTCAAGGATATCAACGCCCTTGGAGACGAGAAGTTTGATCTGTTGATCGTCGCGATCAAGCCGCAAATGGTTGATGAGATACTGCCGGCCTATAAGGACGTGCTCAATCCGGATGGGGCCGTTGCGTCGATCGCTGCGGGGTGTTCGGTGCAGCGCCTGCAGACTGCGCTGCCGGGCTATCCGGTTATACGGATCATGCCGAACCTTCCATCTGCCATCGGGGCGGGCGTTGCGGGCCTTTACGCCAGCAGCGCGGCAAGTGCCGACCAAAGGGATACTGTCGAAACCCTCATGCAGGCTGCCGGGACGGCTGTCTGGGTAGATGATGAAGACCAGATTGACCGGGTAACCGCCGTCGCTGGCAGCGGTCCGGGATATGTCTTCGAGATCGCCCGCGCCTATATCGAGGCGGCCAAGGAACTAGGCTTCAGTGACGAACAGGCCAGCGATCTTGTGCTCGGCACGCTGGATGGCTCGATCCGCATGATCCTTGAAACCGGCGACAATCCGGAAAATCTCCGCAATTCCGTCACCAGCAAGAATGGCACGACCGAAGCGGGCCTGAAGGCCCTGAATGGAGACGGAAAGTTGTCAGATCTCCTGAAAGCCACCACCGAGTCGGCCTACAAGCGCGCAATCGAGCTGCGCTAGGCACCTGAACAAGAACCATGAAGGACGAAACGTGACCACATTGGATTCCCGTTTGAACGCATATATTTCCGGTCTGGGCCAGAATGCCCGCGACGCTGCAAAGGCATTGCTGACGGCGACGACCGAGCAGAAAAATGACGCTCTCCGCGCATCCGCCAAGGCATTGCGTGAGGCAAAAGCGGACCTTCTTGCCGCCAATAAGGAAGATGTCGACAGTGTCGGCGACAGCCGACCGGACTCCTTCATCGACCGACTGCGTCTTACCGACGAACGGGTCGAGGCGATGGCAAGCGCCCTGGAACAGATTGCGGAGTTGCCGGACCCGGTCGGGCGGTTGCTCTCGACCACTGAGCGCCCCAACGGCCTGACCATTGAACGCGTGGCCGTGCCAATTGGCGTGATCGGGATGATCTACGAATCTCGTCCAAACGTCGGCGCCGATGCCAGTGCGCTGTGCCTGAAATCCGGCAATGCCGTGATCCTGCGCGGCGGCTCGGAAAGCAAGAATTCAACGCGCGAGATTGTAGCCTGCATGCAGGCTGGGCTCGAAGCTGCTGGCCTGCCGAAAGGCGCCGTTCAGACGGTTGAGACCACCGACCGGAATGCCGTAACCGCGCTGCTGCATGCTGTCGACTATGTAGATCTCGTCATTCCGCGCGGCGGCCGCGGTCTGGTGGAGCTGGTGCGTGACGAAGCCAAGGTGCCGACACTGCTCCATCTTGATGGCAACTGCCACAGCTACATCCATGCCGATGCGGATATCGAGAAGTCCCTCGACGTTGTTCGCAATGCCAAGCTGCGCCGCACCGGCGTCTGCGGTGCGACAGAGAGCATTGTGGTGGATCGGGCGATCGCCGAAATCGTTATTCCGCGCTTGGTCAAAATCATGGAAGGCTGCGAATTGCGCGGGGATACTGAGGCACGTCGTATTTCGCCCAATCTTGTCGAAGCGACCGACGAAGATTGGTCGACCGAATATCTCGACCCTATTGCATCGGTGAAGATCGTCGGTGGACTTCAGGAAGCGATCAACTTTGTGAGCGAGCACTCCTCCGGTCACACGGATGCCATCCTGACCGAAAATGCCGATGCAGCCCGCCGTTTCATGACCTCCATCGACAGCGCCGTCGTAATGCACAATGCTTCAACCCAATTCTCCGATGGCGGGGAGTTTGGCATGGGTGCCGAGATTGGCATTGCGACGGGCAAGATGCACGCGCGTGGGCCGGTGGGGTTGGAGCAACTGACCAGTTTCAAATATCTGGTACATGGCAACGGCCAGACCCGGCCTTGATCTAAATGATACGCGCGGCCACGGGGGGCGCGCTTTTCCGTAATTTTACGAGGACAGCGAGAAATATATGACAATCAGCGTTCCCGAATTGATATCGCTTGGGACGTATTTCGTCCTGATGATGGCCATCGGACTTTATGCCTACAAAACGTCTACCAGCGACGTGTCCGAATACATGCTTGGCGGCCGCAATCTTCACCCAGCTGTCGGTGCCTTGTCTGCCGGGGCCTCTGATATGAGTGGCTGGATGTTGATGGGGTTGCCCGGTGCGATCTATGTGAGCGGCTTTTCTGCAGCCTGGATTGCCGTTGGTTTGGTAATCGGGGCGTATCTCAACTATCGATTTGTCGCGCCACGCTTGCGTATCTATACAGAAATGGCGGATGACTCGATTACCATTCCCGACTTCTTCGAGAAGCGCTTTCACGATTCCTCGCACGCCTTGCGCACCATCTCTGCGCTGGTGATCATTGTTTTCTTCACCGTCTATACTTCTTCCGGCATCGTCGCGGGCGGCAAGCTCTTTGAATCCGCCTTTGGCCTGAACTACCAGCTCGGCTTGTTTGTCACCGCTGGCGTCGTGCTTGCCTATACGGTCGTTGGGGGCTTTCTGGCGGTCAGCCTGACGGACTTCGTGCAAGGCTGCATCATGTTCATCGCGCTCATCCTCGTGCCCGTTATCGCATACTTCGTGATTGGTGGGTGGAGCGGCATGGAAAGTGCGATCACAAGCGCGCCTTCGTATGTGGATGCTGACAGTGGAGCTGTAGGTCCGGCGCGTAGTCAGTTTTTCGACATGTGGCCCGAGAGTATGACCGTAGTGGGCCTCGTCTCCCTCCTCGCTTGGGGGCTTGGCTATTTCGGCCAGCCGCACATCATTGTGCGCTTCATGGCCATCCGGTCACTCAAGGACATCAAGACCGCTCGCATTATCGGCATGAGTTGGATGCTCGTTACGGTCATCGGAGCCGTCTTTGTCGGCGCCGTGGGCGTCGCTTATGTCCAGCAACATGACCTCGGCGCGCAGCTGACCGACTCTGAAGCCATCTTCATCCTGCTGTCGCAAATCATCTTCCATCCGCTCGTCGCCGGCTTCCTGCTCGCGGCGATCCTCGCGGCGATCATGAGCACGATCTCTTCGCAGCTGCTCGTGTCTTCCAGCTCGATCACCGAAGATGTCTACAAGACCTTTTTCCGGCGCGAGGCTTCGCAGTCGGAGCTGGTGATGATCGGCCGGATTGCGACGGTTGTGGTCAGCCTCGTGGCCATCGCGCTCGCCTTCGATCCCAACAGCAACATTCTTGATCTTGTATCAAATGCGTGGGCCGGGTTCGGTTCGGCCTTTGGCCCGATCATTTTGCTTAGCCTGTTTTGGCGCCATCTGACGCGTGATGGGGCGCTGGCTGGTATGATTGTTGGCGCGGTTACGGTTCTGGTCTGGCTCTACGTACCGCTCCTGCCAGCTGAGGGCGGTGCGGTGCCGCTCGAAACTCTTGTCTATGCCATGATCCCCGGCTTCCTGCTGTCAGGCCTCGCGGCCTATCTTGTCAGTGTGATTGGCCGCTCGGTGAAGCCGAAAGTGGCCGCCGGGTTTGATGACATGAGCGAGGTGATGAACGACGCCCCCTGATCTGGTGCCGCTCCTCTGACAAAGAGGGGCGGTGACACACCCTGCCTGTCGCGCTAGGTAATGATAACGCAAACATTCGGGGGCGGTGGCCGTATGGTTGTCGCCTCCCGATATATAAACGGGTCAAGGGTTGTGAAGAATTTGCTGAAGCGCGTCGCTAGTCTGTTCATTTCGATTTCAATTGGTTTCGGCGTGTTGCCGGCTGTTGCAGAGGATGGCTACGAACTCTGGCTTCGGTACGAACAGCTTGAGGCCAGACCCGCCGACGCGCCGCGCCATGTGATGGCCGCCTGCGCTGAGCCGTCGGAGACGCTTCAGGCCGCGCTTGCGGAAATCGAGCGGGCCACGGAGTCCCTGCTGGGAAATTCCCTCCAATCCACGGACAGGCTGCGTAGCCGGACACTCGTGCTCGCCAGTGCGGACTGCGCCGACGTGATCGATGAGGCGGACCTGCCAACCACTGAGACCGTTGGCGCCGAGGGCTTCGCCCTGCGGGCAACGAAACTGAACGGTAAGCGCGTAACACTGATCGCCGCGCAATCTGACCTTGGCGTCCTCTATGGCACGTTCGACTATCTCCAGCGCATGTCGCGCGGGGAGGCGCTCACGGATCTCGACGTCATTTCGCGTCCCAAGACCAAGCTGCGCCTGCTCAATCATTGGGACAATCTGGATCGCCATGTCGAGCGCGGCTATGCGGGTCAGTCGATCTGGGACTGGCACCGCCTGCCAGACTATCTCGATCCGAAGTATACCGACTATGCCCGCGCGAATGCGTCCATCGGCCTCAATGGGGTGTCGCTGACCAATGTGAACGCTGATGCGACCGTGCTGACCGCGCCATACCTAGAGAAGGTCGCAGCCCTCGCAGATGTTTTCCGGCCCTATGGGATCAGGGTCTATCTGACCGCGCGCTTCTCTGCGCCGATGGAACTGGGCGGGCTCGACACAGCCGATCCACGCGACGCCGAGGTGCAGGCCTGGTGGCAGGCCAAGGTGGACGAGATATATACCCATGTGCCGGATTTCGGCGGCTTCCTCGTGAAAGCGAACTCCGAAGGCCAGCCCGGCCCACAGGATTATGAGCGCAGCCATGCCGAAGGCGCGAACATGCTGGCCACCGCGCTTGCCCCGCATGAAGGCATCGTGATGTGGCGCGCCTTTGTCTATTCGGCCGAAGAGCCCGAAGACCGCGTGAAGCAGGCCTATACCGAATTCGTGCCTCTGGATGGTCAGTTTGCAGACAATGTTTTGGTGCAGGTCAAGAACGGCCCGCTGGACTTTCAGCCGCGCGAGCCCTTCCATCCGCTGTTCGGCGCGATGCCGGAAACGCCGTTGATGATGGAACTCCAGATCACCAAGGAGTATCTCGGCTTCTCGACCCATCTCGCCTATTTGGGCACGCTCTGGGAAGAGGTGTTGTCGGCCGATACGCACGCCAAGGGTGAGGGCACAAGCGTTGCCTCCGTGATCGATGGCGTTGCGCAAGAGTACGAGCTTACCGGCATGGCAGGTGTTGCCAATATCGGCAGTGATCGGAACTGGTCAGGCTCAGTCTTCGATCAGGCGAACTGGTACGCTTTTGGGCGACTTGCCTGGGATCCTGACGCCTCCTCTGAGGCCATCGCGCGCGATTGGGTGGAACAGACTCTCAGCCGTGCGCCAGAAGTCGCCGACGAAATTACCGGCATGATGATGGGCTCACGCGAGGCGGTGGTGAACTATATGACGCCGCTTGGCCTGACCCACCTGATGGGTACCGGCCATCATTATGGCCCGGCCCCCTGGGTCGATGATCTCGGACGGGCAGACTGGACCCCATATTATTATCACAAGGCCACAAAGGATGCGGTCGGCTTTGACCGGACCGAATCTGGCTCCGGCGCAGTGGACCAGTATGCCGGGCCGGTGGCACAGGAATGGGCGAGCCTCGACACGGTGCCGGATGAAATGCTGCTCTGGTTCCATCGCGTGCCATGGGACTACCAGCTCTCGAATGGCCAGACGCTGTGGCAGGAACTCGTGAGCCGCTATGACCAAGGCGTCAGCGCAGTGGAGGCGATGCAGGCGCAATGGGCGAGCCTGGAGAACGAGATCGATGCCGAGCGTTTCGCGCAGGTGTCGGCTTTCCTCGGAATCCAGCATCAGGAAGCTATCTGGTGGCGTGACGCCTCCATCGCCTACTGGCAGAGCGTGAACGGCTTGCCTCTGCCTGAGGGTGCAGAGCCGCCCGCGCATGATCTCGACCATTACAAGAGCCTGTCTTTCCCGAATGCGCCGGGGCAGGGTGAATAGGCTAGCTGGTGCCGGTCAGCTGTTCGGCTGAGGTGGCGAACAGATCATCCAGAAAGCTGCTGACGGCGCGCACACGGGTTGTTCCGTGTACATCTTCATGGACCGCAAGCCAGAAGGCGCGGTCGATGCGGACTTCCTCTGGCAACACATGGACGAGGTACGGGTCGCCCGCCGCGATGAAGTGGGGCAGCACGGCAATCCCGGCGCCTTCGCGGGCCATCTGCCATTGCGCCACGATGGATGGGCTGCAGAATCGCGGCGTCAGGCCGGGGGCGATGTCTTCGTGATAGCGCAGCTGGGTTGAGTAAATGAGGTCGTCGACATAGCCGATGAGATCATGCTCGCTGAGGTCGCTGACCTGTTCGACCGGGCGCGTGCGGGCGAGGTAATCCGGGTGGGCGTACATCTGCAGCACATAGTCAGACATCTTGCGCACCTTCACGCGGCCTGTCTTTGGCCGTGTCAGCATGATCGACATGTCGGCTTCGCGCTTTGGCACGCTGACAAAGCCGGAGACGGCAATGATGTCGAGCCCGATATGCGGGTTCTGCGCGGCGAAGTCGGCCATGGCGGGCGCAATCAGGAGACTGCCGAGTCCTTCGGTCACGCCGAGCCGGACGCGTCCGGCGGCGAGCGGGCCGTCCATGTCAGACAGCGCGGCGATCTCTGACGCCGTATGCTCCAGCCCCTCTACCTTGTCGGCCACGGTCTGGCCAACCGGCGTCAGGACATGGCCCTTGGGTGTCCGCTCGAACAGTTCGAGCCCCAACTCGGTCTCCAGCCGTCTCAGGCGCCGACTGATCGTTGTCGGGTCAAGCCCTGTGCGCGTGGCCACATCGGCGAGACGCGGATGGCGGCTCACATCGAGCAGGAGGCGGAGATCGTCCCAGTTCATTACTTGTTGCCTGCGATTTTGCAGCTCGTAGCTGCGATATTGTCCATTTACCGGAATTTATACGCGCGCTACGGTCCCGTCAAAATCTAAGGGAGTTTCTCATGCGCGAAGTGCACCACTTCATTGGCGGAAAGTCTGTCACCGGTACGTCCAGCCGGTTCGGCGACATCTACAATCCCAACACCGGTGAGGTTCAGGCCCGCGTCGCGCTGGCGACCAGTAATGAAGTTTCACAGGCCATCATGAATGCGTCAGAGGCGTTCCCGGCCTGGTCCATGATGAACCCCCAGCGCCGCGCGCGAGTGATGTTCGAATTCAAGCGCCTGCTGGAAGCGAACATCGATGAGCTGGCTGAGCTGTTGTCGGCCGAGCATGGCAAAGTGGTCGCGGATTCGCGCGGTGATGTTCAGCGCGGCATCGACGTGGTCGAGTTCGCTTGCGGTATCCCTCATTTGCAGAAGGGCGAGTACACTGAAGGCGCAGGCCCCGGCATTGATGTCTATTCCATGCGTCAGCCTCTGGGCGTCGTGGCCGGTATCACGCCGTTCAATTTTCCCGCCATGATCCCGTGCTGGATGGCGGCTGTGGCCATTGCTTGCGGTAACACTTTCATCCTCAAGCCGTCGGAGAAAGACCCGTCGGTGCCGATGCGCCTGGGCGAATTGCTGCTCGAAGCCGGCGCACCGGAAGGCGTGCTGAACGTGGTCAATGGCGACAAGGTGGCTGTTGATGCCATCCTGACGCATCCGGACGTCAAGGCCGTCAGCTTCGTCGGGTCCTCCGACATCGCACAATATGTCTATTCCACTGGCACAGCACACGGCAAACGCGTGCAGGCCATGGGCGGGGCAAAGAACCACGGCATCATCATGCCCGACTGCAACATGGAGCAGGCGGTAAAGGACATTGTCGGCGCGGCCTATGGCTCGGCGGGCGAACGCTGCATGGCGCTGCCGGTGGCCGTCACCGTCGGCAAGAAGACTGGCGACGAGTTCGTGGAGCGCATGGTGGACGCCGCGCGCAATTTGAAAGTCGGCATCTCGACCGATGCGGATGCGCATTATGGCCCGGTGGTCTCGGCCGCTCACAAGGCCAAGGTCGAAAGCTACATCCAGATGGGTGTCGATGAGGGCGCAGACCTTGTGCTCGACGGTCGCGGCCTGCAGTTGCAGGGCAATGAGAACGGCTATTTCATCGGGCCGAACCTGTTCGACAATGTGAAGTCTACGATGCAATCCTACAAGGAAGAGATCTTTGGTCCGGTCCTACAGGTCGTGCGCGCCGAGACGCTGGAAGAGGCCGCCGCGCTGCCGAGCAATCACCAATACGGAAACGGTGTCGCGATCTTTACCTCGAATGGCCGCGCCGCGCGCGAGTTTGCCGCGCAGGTCAATGTCGGCATGGT